>CAJQPH010000240.1 GCA_905480165.1 uncultured Flavobacteriales bacterium | reverse complement strand
AACAAATTGAAGAGGCTGATATCGATGAAGTTGAAATCAGATCTGTACTTACTTGTGAAATGAGAAGAGGAGTATGCTCCAAATGTTATGGTCGTAATCTATCCAATCATCGTCTCGCTCAAAGAGGAGATGCTGTTGGAGTTGTTGCTGCTCAATCCATTGGAGAACCTGGAACACAACTTACACTTCGTACGTTCCACGTTGGGGGTACCGCCTCTAACATTGCAGATGTTTCAGATATCAAAGCAAAAGGCAGTGGTTCTTTAGAAATTGACGAGCTTCGTACGATTGAAAGAGTTGAAGATGGAGATAAGAAAATCATTGTTGTAGGTCGTTCAGGAGAATTAAAAATAACAGATGAGAAGACAGGTATTTTAATTATGAATACCAATATTCCTTATGGTTCTGAGCTTTTGGTTAAAAACAAAACAAAAATCAAAAAGGGTGATGTTGTCTGTAAATGGGATCCATATAATGCCTTAATCATTTCTGAATTCAAAGGAGAAGTTGTTTTCGAAAATATTATCGAGGGAATGACTTATCGAGAAGAAGTTGATGAGCAAACTGGATTTACAGAAAAGGTGATTACGGAGTTGAAAGACCGAAAAAGACCTCCAGCAATTCATGTTGTTGACTCAAAAACAAAGGATATTTTGTTTGAATACTCAATTCCGGTTAATTCACACATTAATGTGAATGAAGGAGATAAAATAGATGAAGGTAAAGTTCTTGTTAAGATTCCTAGAACTGCAGGTAAAACTGGAGATATTACAGGTGGTTTACCACGTGTGACGGAGTTGTTCGAAGCAAGAAACCCATCCAATCCTGCTGTTGTTTCTGAGATTGAAGGTGTTGCTGCTTATGGAAACATAAAAAGAGGAAATAGAGACATTATCATTACTCCTAAAGTAGGTGCTGATCACAAATATTTAGTTCCACTTTCTAAGCATATCTTGGTGCAGCAAAATGACTTTGTTCGTGCAGGGCAACCATTATCAGATGGTGCAATAACGCCAAGAGACATATTGAATATCGAAGGACCAACTAAGGTTCAGGAATACATTGTAAATGAGATCCAAGAGGTATATCGCTTACAGGGTGTTAAAATTAACGATAAGCACTTTGAAGTTATTGTACGTCAAATGATGCTTAAAGCTGAGATTATTGATTCAGGTGATACGCGTTTCTTGGAAGGACAATCTATTCATAAAGCAGATATCATGGAAGAGAATGATGCTTTATTTGGTATGATGTTGGTTAAAGAAGCAGGTGATTCTGAAGAATTACAGAAAGGACAACTTGTATCAGTACGTAAGCTTAGAGATGAAAACTCTAAATTGAAGAGAGAAGATAAAGCTCTTGTAGATGCGCGTGAAGCACGAGCAGCTACATCGAAGCCAATGCTTCAAGGGATTACTAGAGCATCGCTACAAACGCAGTCATTTATTTCTGCGGCTTCGTTCCAAGAAACTACGAAAGTTCTTAATGAGGCGGCTATTTCAGGAAAGGAAGATCATCTTCTTGGATTGAAAGAGAATGTGATTGTCGGACATCTTATACCAGCTGGTACAGGTGTTCGTAAATTCCAAAAGATGATTGTTGGTTCACAACAAGCTTTGGAATCGTTAGAAGCTGAAAAGAAATAATTCTTTTTTATTAGATATAAAAGGGCGCAAATGCGCCCTTTTTTTATGCGATTTTCCCCCAGTCCGGTTTGCTTAAAAGAATTTTCTCAATTGTCTTTTTGATGCGATCGTTGGTGTCAAGTTCGATTTTCGGGTCTGTTTGAATGAGTTTTCTTGCGGCTTCTCGGGCCAGTAAAACAATTTGACCATCTTTACGAAGGTCTGAAATTTTAAGATCTAAAATACCACTTTGTTGAGTTCCCATTAAATCACCAGGGCCTCGTAGTTTTAGATCCACTTCTGCAATTTCAAATCCATCATTTGAATCCACCATCGTTTGCATTCTTTTTTTAGACTCTTTTGAAAGCTCAATAGCAGTCATTAGTATGCAAAACGATTGGTCAGCACCTCGACCAACTCGACCACGAAGTTGGTGTAATTGAGATAGACCAAACCGTTCAGCACTTTCAATAACCATTACAGATGCATTCGGAACATTTACTCCAACTTCAATAACCGTCGTAGCAACCATGATTTGTGTTTCACCTTTGATAAAGCGCTGCATTTCAAAATCTTTTTCCTCACTTTTCATCTGTCCATGAACAATACTCACCTTGTATTCAGGCAGAGGAAAAGAACGAGACACGGATTCAAAGCCATCCATTAAATTGTGAAAGTCTAGTTTTTCTGATTCTTTTATTAATGGATAAACCATATAGATTTGTCGACCCAACTTAATTTGAGCTTTTACAAATTCAAAAACTTTTAATCGGTGTTTTTCATATCGATGACTTGTTTTGATTTCCTTTCTGCCTGGTGGTAATTCGTCAATTACTGATACTTCAAGGTCTCCGTAAAACGTCATGGCCAAGGTTCTCGGTATAGGAGTCGCGGTCATAATTAGTATATGAGGAGGACTTGTATTTTTCGCCCACATTTTAGAACGCTGGGCAACACCAAACCGATGCTGTTCATCAATGACAACTAAACCAATGTTTTTAAACTTTACGGTGTCTTCTAGAAGGGCGTGGGTTCCAACTAAAATATGAACTTCTCCATTCTCCAATCCTTCATGCAGAAATTTTCGTTGAGATTTTTTAGTAGAACCCGTTAATAGAGAAACACGAATTGGCAAATCACTAAGAAATTCAGTCAAGCTTTCAAAATGCTGTGTTGCCAAAATTTCCGTAGGAGCCATAATAGCAGCTTGATATCCATTGTCTGTGGCCAACAACATCGTCATCAACGCTACAAGTGTTTTTCCGCTTCCAACATCGCCTTGCAACAAGCGATTCATGTGTTCACCACTAAGGAAATCTTTTCGAATTTCTTTAATTACTTTCTTCTGTGCATTGGTAAGCTGAAAAGGCAGTTTATCCTTATAAAAGGTATTAAACAGAGTTCCGACCTCTTTAAAAACGAAGCCACGATGCTTTATAGCGGTCAATTTTTTCCTGATCAGTAATTCCAGTTGTAAATAAAACAGCTCTTCAAATTTCAAACGAAAAACAGCTTGTTGAATATCTTGCTGGTTATTCGGTTGATGAATTTTTTTTATGGCATCTTTTTTAGAAATAAGACGATATTCATTAACAATTCCTTCCGAAAGCGATTCTGGAAATGATTGCCCAATTTGGGGGATAATTAATGATATGAGTTTTTCAATCCCCTTTGAGTTTAAACCTTTCGAGTTTAATTTTTCGGTGCTGGGATACAATGGAAAAAAACCTGTTCTAGGTACATTGTGAGAAATAATAGTCATTTCTGGGTGAGGAATAGACCATTTTGTCGAATAGATTTTTGGTTTTCCAAATATGATGTAAGTTTCATTGATGTTTAAACTTGATTTGATCCAAGAAACTCCTCGAAACCAAATGAGCTGAACAGATCCAGTGTCATCATAAAATCGCGCAGAGAGCTTTTTATATCGTCCTTTCCCCGTTTCTTTGATTTGATCGACTTTCCCTTTGAGTTGAACATGGCTGTCCTCATAATGAAGATCTTTTATTTTTGTAAAATAAGATCTATCAACATATCTATAAGGAAAATGGAAAAGCAAGTCTCCATAATTGTGAATCTCCATTTCTTTACCAAGTAAAGCTGCCTTTTGGGGCCCGACACCTTTCAGATATTCAATGGGTGTAGATGGGAGATCATTCATTTTTGGATATTAAATCATTACTTCCAGACACCCATTTTATTGAACTTTTCAATTCTCTGTTCAATTCGTTCTTCCGAAGGTATTTTATCTAATTCCTGTAAATATTTTTTGATTTGTTTTTTTACCTTGTCAAAAATAAGTTTTGGTGAGCGATGTGCACCGTCAATAGGTTCTTTAATCACATCATCAACAAGTTTGTTTGATGACATGTCTTTAGAAGTGAGCTTGAGAGAGTCAGCAGCTTTTTCTTTAAACTCCCATGAACGCCACAAAATGGATGAGCATGACTCAGGAGAAATTACAGAGTACCATGTGTTTTCAAGCATGACGACTTTGTCGCCAACACCTATACCCAATGCACCTCCAGAAGCTCCCTCTCCTATGATTATACATATAACAGGAACTTTTAATCTCATCATTTCATAAATGTTTCGAGCAATGGCTTCACCTTGTCCTCTTTCTTCTGCCTCTAATCCTGGAAAAGCACCTGGCGTATCGATGAACGTTACAACAGGCTTATTGAATTTTTCTGCCAGTTTCATAAGTCTCAATGCTTTTCTATATCCTTCTGGGTTTGGCATACCAAAATTGCGATACTGCCTCATTTTTGTATTGACACCTTTTTGCTGACCGATAAACATTACTGACCTTCCATCAAGAAGGCCGAACCCCCCAACCATTGCTTTATCATCTTTTACATTTCGATCTCCATGTAATTCAATGAAATTACTTT
Source organism: uncultured Flavobacteriales bacterium (assembly GCA_905480165.1). Taxonomy (GTDB): domain Bacteria; phylum Bacteroidota; class Bacteroidia; order Flavobacteriales_D; family Crocinitomicaceae; genus UBA952. Next base: position 1,420 of record CAJQPH010000240.1, on the reverse strand, counting down.
CGGTGACGGCATTAATGTATGCCAAAGTATAAGGTCTTTCAGGGTGTCTAGAAAGTTGTACTCGTTGCCAAGGCGTGAGATTTGTAAAAATCTCTTTGGTCTTGTTTTTTAGTTTTAATTCGAGCTCCTGAATTTTATCGGACATGTCTACATCCGTTGATTCACCAATTTCTTTGGTTTTTTCAATCTGTTCTTCTATCGCCTGAATAGGTTCTTCAAAATCTAAGTATATACTCATAAGATGATTAAATTTTCTTAATACAAAACTATTAAAATCATTTGATTTACTGTCCTAATTTAACATTAGTTCATTTGATAATCCCATGCTTCAAAGGCAAATTTCCACCTATTATTTATTTGCTTTTTGATCATTGGATCTAGTGGCTTAAATGCGTTTTTCTTGTAGTTATTTTGTTTGTTTAGGTAGCTTTCAAAACTGTCATTTACTTCACTAAACCTTCCAATATCCAATTTTGTGTAGATCTCTTTCATGCATTCCATAGGGTTATTGCTTAATTCTTCAAATGAAATTTCAATCAAGTGCTTTTCATCAATTCCCTGTTTCTGTTCTAGATAGGCAAGCATTGTTTTTTCATAGCAATACATTACACGTTCGTTTACTTCTTCTTCACTAAAGTCCTGTAAAAACTGAGATTTTATGGTCGTGTTGTAGAGGTGTTTGGTTGAATTAAATACTTCATAAGGATTTCGATGGATAAAAATAAATTTAGCTTCAGGATACATTTGTTTAAGCACTTTAATTCTACCTGTGTTGTGAGGGTTTTTTAAGAGTAATCGCTTTTCTTTCCCATTAAAATATGTTATGCTTTTAAGCATGTTATCATAGACAAGCTTCCATTTATTGATGTTTTCTTTTGTGGTTTCAAATACATTGTATTCATTAAAATAGCTGATGTTTTGTGGAAAAAAAAACGATTGCATTCCGCTTCTGTGTGTGAGATTGGTCAGAGAGTGTTCCTCTTCTGTTGGAGCACTTGCATTTATTTTGACATTGTCTTGTGGCCTGGTTTTAGGCATTAACTTGTTAAGTAGGGGCTTCATAAACCTTCTAGAAACAAAAGCCGTCCTAAAAAAGAATGCCTGAAAGGCCTCTAGAAACGAAAATCTTTTGTCTTGGGCCAAAATGTAATGCAAATGAGTAGTCCCACTTCTCCAATGCCCTATTACAAAAACAGGAGCTTTTTCATTCAGATTTATAGCGTTTATTTTACTTTGAAATAGTGTTTTTTGAAGCCATCTAAAAGGAGCGCTAATTGCCGTAAAAAAAAGTATTTTAAAAATCATCTTTTTTTTCGAGATGGTTTTTTTATTGTCTTTCCATAACTTGAATAGGACAGGCAAGCTGGATATAAATAATTGATGTTCTTTGATTTCTTTTTCGGGCATATGATAAAGTTGT
>CAJQPH010000239.1 GCA_905480165.1 uncultured Flavobacteriales bacterium | reverse complement strand
CAAATGGATAATAAAATGAAAAGGGCTACAGAACACTATGAAATAAAAACCCTTTCATATTCTGGTATAATCCCTATTATAGTAGAAGCTATGCAAGAACAACAATTAATAATTAATAATTTATCAAATGATATTAATAATACAGTTGTTGTAGATGCTCTAATTATAGAATCGCGAATTGTAGCTTCACAAACAGGAAGAATGGATGCTGAACTGTATCTAGCATCTCCATCCTCTAAAGGATTAATGTTTGGTGTTTGTGAACTTAATGAAGAAGGAGAACAAATCATTAGAACGGATGGTATTGTATTTATTGATGTCGATTCAAGTAATGGTACTATTGAATCAGGTGATTTCATTACAGTATCCAGTAACGGAAAAGCGCTTAAATCAACAAATCCAGAATGGGTGATTGGAAAGGCTCTAGAGGATGAAGATGATGGAAAAGTAAAAGTGAGACTTGATTTTAGATTCAAGCAATAATAAGGAAATGAATAACTATTTAAGAATATTTATTTTTCTGCTTTGTATGGTTGAATTCTCGGCCATTGGACAGGTATTGGAAAACAATGGGGGTTACATAAATGCTGAACCTGGTTGTTTTATACAAGTAAATGGTAGTTTACTAAATGAATCTGGTGGATTTATAGATGTAGATGGAACCACAAATTCTCATGCAGAACTATTCGTTTCTGAGGATATTACAAATGATGGGGCTCTTATTGGTAATGGAAATATTAGACTTTTAGGGAATTGGTATAATAATTTCGCTTTTGATTCTAATTTTGGTACAGTTTTCTTCGAGGGAGGAAATCAGTTGATTAGTGGTTCATCTGAATCTCATTTTTTCAATATTACACTTGATGGTTCCGGTTTAAAAACACAAGAAATTAATGCATTTTCTGAAGGGGTACTCGATTTAAAACATGTAGAGCTTCAAACTGAGACCTATTCGTTTTATGTTGAAAATGAAGACTTAAACTCAATTATTCGAACATCTGGGTTTGTTTCATCTTTAAATGGAGGCTATTTATCTAGAAAAACAAATCAGGTTGATGATTATTTATTCCCTGTCGGTTCTAGCTTAGGCGTATTACGATATCGACCGGTAGTAATTAAACCGCTTGACAATGGTTCGAACACATTTACAACTCGTTTAGCGAACCTTGATGCCACAAATGAAGGGTTTGATAGGAGCTTGTATGATTCGAATGTATGTGCTTTGAATCCATTGTATTATCATCAAATTAATCGTTCCATAGGGAATTCTAATGTAGATCTGAATATATATTTTGACGAATTGGTTGATGGAGCCTGGGGAGGAATTTCCAATTGGAAACAGCTAAACAATCAATGGGAATTTATAGTAGGAAGTGCCTCGATAACAGGGACCCCACTCTCATACGCATATGCAAATAACTGGGATACTTTTACGGATGTTCCTTACATACTTAACAACATAAATGAAATACCGGCATTTGATCCAATTGGACCTATTTGCCAAAATTCTTCAGCTCCGATACTTCCTTCGGTTTCTTTAAATGGATATTCTGGAACCTGGTCAAATACTATTGATTCTTCGATAACAGGAATTCAAACATTTACCTTTACTCCTGACCCCAACCAATGTTCTTTTACTGCTCAAATTGAAATTGAAGTCTATGAATTGCCTCAAATTGTTTCGATTGATGGTGTAGATGATATTTTATGTTTTGGAGACAGTGCATCAATTGAAGTACTTGCGTCAGGAACAGGTTTTATTGGTTATCAAATTGACAATTCAACATACAGTAGCAGCAATCAGTTTAATGTCCCTTCCGGTAATTATGAATTTGGTGTAATAGATGAGAATGGTTGTACAAACATACAGAATGCAGTGCTTACCGAACCTGAATCCATACTAATTGAGGATACGATTCAGAATGTACTTTGTTCAAATGGTACAGGTTGGGTAGATATAGATATTAGTGGTGGAACTGGAACATATGATGTAGTGTGGAATAATACCATCTTTTCTGAGGATCTTTCAAACATACCTTCAGGTCTTTATGAGGCTATTGTTACTGATGATAATGGGTGTCAGGAATACCACATTTCTCTTGTTGTTGAAACCTTAAGTGCAGAACCCTCTTATATTGATATTCTAACTGGAAATGATACTTTAAATTGTAATGTCAATTTAGTTTCAATGGAAGCTTTTGGTGGATCAAATTATACCTGGTCAGGAGGATTAACTCCCAACTCTAGCGACAATTCATTTGATGTTTCAGGGACGTATACAGTTAATTATATAGATTCAAACAATTGTCCATTGCAGATGGAAGTGGTGGTTTATGAGGATTATTCTTTACCAACCATATTAATAACCAATAATACCAATTCAACGGATGAGTTGAATTGTATTTTTCCAAATATAGAACTGAATTCTAGTGGGGGAGATTCATATGTGTGGGGAGGTTCGTTGGGATCAGGGAATTTGACAAGCATAAATACAGCCGGAATATATGAAGTAACTGGAACTGGTGCAAATGGTTGTGAAAACACCGCTTCAATTGTAATTACTGAAGATTTTATTTTACCTAATATTGAAATTTCTAATTTAACTGGAAGTGATACAATGCCCTGTAATGTAAGCTCTGTCGACCTAGAGGCCAATGGAGGACAATCTTATGTATGGTTAAATGGTTTAGTGGTTGGTGCGAATTACACCGTTACGGCTGGGGGAATGTACTATGTGGAAGGTATGGGTACAAATGGATGTATGGGGATTGATTCAATCTTTATTTTGGATCTGCCAAATCCAACAGTAACTGTAAATTCTGAAACCATTTGTTCAGGTGATTCTGTCGCATTGTGGGCACAAACAGATCAGCCAGGAGGAACTTTTCTTTGGTCTCAAGGTTTAGGTACTGACTCTCTCGTATATGTTGAGCCTAGTTCAAATAATTTTTACTCAGTTGAATACAATAATGGTTGTCCTAGTAATGTGGCCATTGCAACAGTTACGGTACTACCGACACCCGTTGCATCTATCAGTGGTGATGCTTTAATATGTTCAACTCAACCTGCAGTATTGAATGGTAGTGCGTCTTTAGCTGGGGGAACATATGAATGGTTTCCAACAAATGAAGTCAATTCTAGCATTACGGTATTCCCATTGGTAAATACTGAATATGATATGATTTATACCTTAAATGGTTGTCCATCAGATACAGTTAGTTTTAGTGTGCAAGTGATCACAACACCTCAAGTTGCTGTTGCTGATGTGTCAATTTGTGCGGGAGATGTGGGTACTTTAACGGCATATCCGTCAGAGAGTGGAGGAACGTTTAATTGGTTTCCAGGTGGGTTTTCCACATCTAGTATTACCATTTCATCGGATACAAGTGTAAGCTATAATGTGAGTTATACATTAAATGGTTGTACAAGTGAAATTCAATCCGCTGAACTCATTGTCAATGAAATCCCAATAATAACGATGGATGATATTGGTATATGTAATGGAGATGAGGGTACGTTAATAGCTATTCCGTCAACAACAGGAGGAGTATATACCTGGACAGGTTATCCCGAAACAAGTGCAAGCTTAGATGTAAATCCAACGGTTACAACATCTTATTCTGTTGTATATGAACTTAATAATTGTGAAAGTCTAGAGGCTAGTGCTGCAGTGACAGTAACTGATCAACCGTCAATTAGTGTTTCTGATATTGGTATATGTATTGGAGAAACCATTTCGATTACCGCTGTGCCTTCTGTCTTTGGAGGTTTGTTTTCATGGATGCCAGGAGATTACAATACGGAGACAATTACTATCACACCCACATCCACTATGGATTATCTTGTAAATTATGATTTAAACGGATGTTTAGCAGAGACACAAACCGTTACGGTTACCGTAGATACTGTTCCGGAAGTTACTTTTGATGTTAGTGCATCATCAGGTTGTTCTCCTATGAATGTGGTCTTTACGAATACAACGGATAATTCCTTTGACTGTATTTGGGATATAGATGGAATCACTAGTGTTGATGAATGTTCTGGATTTAGTTTTACATTTTGGGATGAGGGATGTTATGATATCAGTTTGTCAATGGGAACCCCAAACGGGTGTACAGCTTCTGCGACAATGGAAGATTTAATATGTGTATTACCGAGTCCTAATGTTGATTTTTCTGTATCCACAACTCAAATTTCATTTGGATCCTCGGAGGTTGAGTTCACAAACAATACGACACATGCCGTTGATTATATTTGGGATTTTGGAGATGGTTATACGGATTCTCTCGTTTTTAATCCAGGCCCTCATGATTATGAAATCGATGATGAAGACCTTTTCCCGGTTACCTTGTATGGTATATCAGATATGGGTTGTATTGATAGTTTACAGCTA
>CAJQPH010000238.1 GCA_905480165.1 uncultured Flavobacteriales bacterium | reverse complement strand
GAGACTTATTTTGAGAGAAATATTGCAGCAGGGCGGTTAAAATTCACTACCTCATTAGAGGAAGGAATTAGAGACGCTGAAATCATTTTTCTTGCTTTACCGACCCCTCCTGGAGAGGATGGATCAGCTGACCTTTCATATATTTTAGGTGTTGCTGAAGAGCTAGGGAAGATCATAACAGAGTTTAAAGTGATTGTGGATAAGAGTACCGTGCCAGTTGGCACAGCAGAGAAGGTAGAGGCCGCGATTGCAAGTAATTCCAAAATTGAATTTGCGGTGGTTTCTAACCCGGAATTCTTAAGAGAAGGATTTGCCGTATCCGACTTCATGAAACCAGACCGAGTGGTTTTGGGAACAAGTAACGACAAGGCAAAAAAGATAATGGAGAAGCTCTATAAACCATTTGTTCGACAAGGAAATCCGATTTATTTCATGGATGAAAAATCGGCTGAGCTCACAAAATATGCAGCCAATTCTTTTTTGGCAACAAAAATAACATTCATGAATGAGGTTGCAAATTTTTGTGAACTGGTTGGCGCTGATATTGATATGGTTAGGGCCGGTATAGGTTCGGATACGCGAATCGGAAAACGATTTTTATTTCCGGGTATTGGATATGGTGGCTCTTGCTTTCCGAAAGATGTTCAAGCACTCGTTAAATCTGGAAATGATGCTGGGTATACATTTGAGATTTTGAATTCAGTAATTCAAATCAATCAAAAACAGAAAACCATAATGTTTCCGAAAATCAAGAACTATTTTAAGGGTGATCTAAAAGGCAAAAGAATTGCTGTATGGGGTCTTGCATTTAAACCAGATACAGATGATATTAGAGAAGCTCCAGCCTTATATCTCATTGAAGAATTATTGAAGAGTGGTGCAAAAGTTTGTGCATATGATCCAGAAGCTATGGAGAATGTAAAGTCTACAATTGGTGATAAAATTGAATATGCGGCTAATGAATATGAAGTGCTTGATAATTGTGATGCGCTTCTTATTTGTACAGAATGGGGTATCTTTAGAAATCCAAATTTTGAAAAGATTAAAGAAAGCCTGAAAGAATTAGTGATTTTTGATGGACGAAATTTGTTTGAGATAGACGAAATGAATAATAAGGGGTTTTATTATTCGAGTATTGGTAGAAAATTAATAGAATAACTGTGAAAAGAGTTTTAATAACTGGAGCGGCTGGTTTTTTGGGTTCTCACCTGTGCGATCGTTTTATAAAAGATGGTTGTTATGTTATTGGTATGGATAACCTTATTACAGGTAGAATCACGAACCTAGAACACTTATTTAAACATGAAAATTTTGAATTCTATCACCATGATGTTTCAAATTTCATACATGTGCCGGGTGAATTAGATTACATACTTCATTTTGCATCTCCTGCAAGCCCTATTGATTATTTAAAAATCCCCATTCAAACCTTAAAAGTTGGCTCGTTGGGAGTACATAATTGTTTGGGCTTGGCTAAAGCTAAAAATGCGAGAATGTTGATTGCGTCTACATCTGAAGTTTATGGTGATCCAGAGGTCCATCCTCAGCATGAAGAGTATTGGGGAAATGTTAAACCAGTTGGTCCGAGAGGGGTATATGATGAAGCCAAAAGATTCCAAGAAGCCATAACTATGGCATATCATAACTTTCATGGCGTTGAAACGAGAATTGTAAGAATTTTCAACACTTATGGTCTGAGAATGAGATTAAATGATGGACGGGTTTTGCCAGCGTTTATTGGTCAAGCATTACGAGGTCAGGACTTGACCGTTTTTGGAGATGGTTCACAGACACGCTCATTCTGTTTTGTCGATGATTTGATAAATGGGATTGTTAAGTTACTTGAAAGTGATTATTCAAAACCTGTGAATATTGGAAACCCATCTGAAATAACTATTTCGCAATTCGCTGAGGAGATTATCTCTTTAACAGGGACAGAACAAAAGGTAATATATAAGGACCTGCCCGTTGATGATCCAAAACAAAGAAAGCCAGATATTACTAAGGCAAAAGAGATTTTGAATTGGACACCGAAAGTCGAGAGGTCAGAAGGACTTAAATTGACCTATGAATATTTTAAGAGTTTAACCAAAGAAGAGCTGTTTCATACAGAACACAGTAACTTTGATAAATTTATAATTAGATAATGAGTTTTTACGCACACGAAACGGCAGTAATCGATCAGGGTTGTGAGATAGGTGAAGGGACAAAAATCTGGCACTTTTCTCATGTCATGCCAAACTGCAAAATCGGATTAAAATGCAATATTGGTCAAAATGTAGTTGTTTCTCCAGATGTTATACTTGGTAATAATGTCAAAGTTCAAAATAACGTTTCAATTTATTCTGGAGTGAGTTGTGAAGATGATGTTTTTCTCGGTCCATCTATGGTTTTTACAAATGTTACCAACCCTAGAAGTGGCGTAAATAGAAGAGGTCAATATTCCAAAACCACAGTTAAAAAAGGGGCGAGTATAGGTGCTAATGCAACCATTGTTTGCGGTCATGACATTGGAGAATATGCTTTTGTAGGAGCTGGAGCAGTGGTCACGAAAGACGTGCCAGCATATGCTCTATTGGTAGGTAACCCAGCAAGACAGATAGGATGGATGAGTGAATATGGGCACCGATTAGAATTTGATTCTACAGGTATTGCAATATGTTCTGAAAGTAAAATGAAATATCAATTAATGAATAATAAAGTAATAAAGCTGTAATTATGTCTAACTTACAAAAAATAAAATTCGCTGTTGTTGGAACTGGTCACATTGGCAAAAGACATGCTGAAATGATTCGTAGAGAGGAAGAAGCTGAATTGGTTGCTTTGGTGGATATACGTTCACAAAAGGACTGTGATGCTGAGTCTTTTGATGTTCCTTTTTTCAATTCTATAGAAGAATTATTAGACAGTGAATTGGCAATTGATGTGGTAAATATTTGTACTCCGAACGGACTTCATTCAGAACAAGCATTGATGGCTCTTCAAAAGAAAATGCACGTGGTTTGTGAAAAGCCAATGGGATTGAAAAAAGATGCCTGTGAAAAAATAATATTTAAAGCATTACAGGTTTCTAAACAAGTGTTTTGTGTGATGCAAAATCGGTATTCTCCACCATCTGAATGGATTAAATCTGTGATTACGCAGGAGTTGTTAGGAGATATTTATATGGTTCAGCTTAATTGTTACTGGAATCGTGATGATCGCTATTATAAAAAAGGCGGATGGAAAGGCACCTCGGATCTTGACGGAGGAACCTTATTCACACAATTCTCTCATTTTATTGATATTATGTACTGGTTATTTGGTGACATTGACAATATAGAGGGAAAGTTCTTTGACTTTAATCATAAAGAATCCACAGATTTCGAAGACTCAGGTTTAGTGAGTTTTGATTTTGTAAATGGGGGTATGGGTTGTATAAATTATTCAACAGCTGTTGCCAATCAAAACCTAGAATCATCTATGACGATTGTTGGTCAAAATGGAAGTGTCAAAATCGGGGGGCAATACATGAATGAAGTTGAGGTTTGTAATATTAAGGATTATGAAATGCCCAAGTTAAAAGAATCAAACCCGGCTAATGACTATGGTCCATACAAAGGCTCTGCAGCGAATCATAATTATGTGATTAAAAATGTAATCGATGGGGTTAAAGGGAGAACATCTCCAACGACAAATGCGTTGGAAGGATTAAAAGTGGTTGAAATTATTGAAAGAATTTATAAGGTTAGAAACGAAAAATTAAAATAGAGATGAGTGATTTGATTTATGATAAAATGCTAAAAGGTGAGGCAAAACTAGCTGTCATTGGACTGGGTTATGTGGGATTGCCTATTGCATTGGATTTTGCACGTAAAATCAAGGTTGTAGGTTTTGATATCAACCAAGAAAGAGTGGATATGATGAAAAACTCAGTTGATCCCAGCAATGAACTAGAATCTAAAGATTTCGATGGGTGTGATATTGAATTTACTGCTGACATTAATGATTTAAAGGATGTGCAATTTTTCATTGTTGCCGTACCAACACCAATTGATGATGCAAATTTACCGGATCTCACTCCATTATTGGGAGCAAGTAAAACGGTAGCTCAGGTTTTGAAGAAAGGGGATTATGTTGTTTATGAGTCTACTGTTTATCCTGGATGTACAGAAGAAGACTGTATCCCTGTTCTTGAAAATATTTCAGGTTTAAGATTTCAGGAAGATTTTAAGGTTGGCTATTCACCAGAAAGAATTAATCCAGGTGATAAAGTACATACTTTACAGAATGTTGTGAAGGTTTCTTCTGGATGTTGTGAAGTTTCTTCTGAACAAATTGCTAAGACTTATGAGTTAGTTGTTGGAGCAGGAGTTCATAGAGCACCGAGCATCAAAGTAGCAGAGGCAGCAAAGATTATTGAGAATACCCAAAGAGATGTCAATATTGCTCTCATAAATGAGCTTTCTATTATTTTTAACAAGTTAAAGATCAACACCTTTGATGTTTTGGAGGCTGCTGGTACAAAATGGAATTTTTTGAAGTTTTCGCCAGGTCTTGTTGGAGGACATTGTATAGGAGTGGATCCATATTACTTGACTCATAAGGCACAGCAGGCAGGTTATCATGCAAAAGTGATTACTAGTGGTAGATATGTAAATGATTCGATGGGATTCTATATTGCAAAGCAAACGGTTAAAAAGATTTTAGCTCAAGGGAAACACATACAAGACGCAAAGGTTTTGGTTATGGGAGCGACATTCAAGGAGGATGTTTCGGATATACGGAATTCAAAAATCATTGATATTGTAAGCGAGCTCAAATCATTTCAGGTAAAGGTAGATTTGATTGATCCTCATGCGAGTTCCTCGGAAATGGAGCATGAATATGGTGTAGCATTGGTTTCAGAAATTCAAAACGACTATGATGCCGTTATTGTAGCCGTTAATCATCAAGATTACTTAACCCTTGATGAAAAGTACTTTCAAAGTATATTAAAAGACACGAACGGTGTTTTTGTAGATGTAAAAGGAATTTATAAAGATAAAATGCAAGAGCTCGATTATTGGAGTTTATAATATGGAAAATAGAAGGATATTAATAACTGGAGGTGCTGGTTTTATTGGGTCTCATGTCGTTAGAAGGTTTGTTGAAAAATATCCCAATGATTTGATTATAAATCTTGATAAGCTTACTTACGCAGGGAATTTAGAAAATCTTAAGGATATTGATGGCGCTCAAAATTATATTTTCGAGAAAGTAGATGTTGTTGATGCTGAGGCCGTTCTTTCTGTATTTAAAAAGCATCAAATTACAGATGTCATTCATTTGGCTGCAGAGTCTCATGTAGATCGATCAATTGATGGTCCAATGGAGTTTGTGATGACCAATGTAGTCGGGACGGTCAATCTCTTGAATGCAGCAAAAGAAATGTGGCAATCTGGTCAGCATGTTTTTCATCATGTTTCTACGGATGAGGTTTATGGGTCTTTAGGTGAATCTGGTCTTTTTACTGAGGAAACTCCCTATGATCCAAGAAGTCCATACTCGGCTTCCAAAGCATCCTCAGATCATTTTGTGAGGGCCTATCATCATACTTATGGTCTTCCGATAAAAATATCAAATTGTTCCAATAATTATGGAAGTCATCATTTTCCAGAAAAGTTAATTCCCTTAATGATTCATAACATTGTAAATAAAAAACCTCTTCCTGTATACGGAAAGGGTGATAATATTCGGGATTGGTTATGGGTAGAAGATCACGCCAGCGCCATAGATAAAATATTTTCTGAAGGACGAGTCGGTGAATCTTATAATGTTGGTGGCTTAAATGAATGGACCAATATTGAATTGGTTAAGTATCTGTGTAATATTCTCGATGAAAAGCTAGGTCGTAGACAAGGAGAGTCCGAAGAGCTGATTACCTATGTTAAAGATCGTGCAGGGCACGATAAAAGATATGCCATTGATGCTACAAAACTTGAAAAAGAATTGGGATGGACTCCTTCCATTAAATTTGAAGAAGGTTTAAATAAAACAGTGGATTGGTATCTTGACAATGCTGAATGGGTTGATAAAATTATCAGTGGATCATACCAAGACTATTATAAAAAAATGTATTTAGACAGGTAAATGGGGATGTTTGGGAGCTTATTTAAAAAGAAAGAAGTTCTTCCTCCATTTGATTTGGGAAGGTTTAAGACAGATATGCACTCTCATTTAATACCAGGAATTGACGATGGTTCGCAAAGCATGGATCAAACCATTGCTATGTTGGCAAAGTTTGAAAGTTTAGGATATACTAAAGTAGTGACAACGCCTCATATAATGTCAGATACGTTTCCTAACAATAGAGAAACGATAGAAACAGGTCTAAAGGAGGTTGAAAAAGAAATTAAAAAAGTAGGAATTCAAATTGAAATAGAGGCTGCTGCTGAATATTACTTTGATGAAACACTCATGCCCAAAATAAAAAACAAGGAGCTTTTAACATTTGGAGATAATTATGTTTTGGTTGAATTTGCATTTCATTCTCCACCTCAATATCTCGATCAGCTTTTTTTCGAGCTAAAGTCTCATGGTTACCGACCGGTTATTGCACATTTTGAGAGGTACATATATTATTTAGGAAAAATCCACAAAGCTGAAGAATGGCGTACCAATGGAATTAATATTCAGATCAATTTAAATTCATTATTTGGACAATATGGCCCTGATATTAAAAAGCAAGCTGAAAAACTTATAGATGCCGGACAGTTTGATTTTGTAGGGACTGATTGTCATCGAATTGAACATCTTATGTTTTTAGAAGACCATTTGTCTTCACCCTATCTGCATAAAATTGGTGAGTATTTAGTTAAGAATATGGTGCTTTGATTGTTAATTTTCTTAGACACGCCAAAACTGAAACGACCTCTTCCAGTGGTAAAGATTATGATCGAAA
>CAJQPH010000237.1 GCA_905480165.1 uncultured Flavobacteriales bacterium | reverse complement strand
TCAGGTAGATTAATGTTAAGTAAGGAGTATAAAAATCGAGTGTCAGGAGGACAAAATATTGAATTAAATACGGAGCGCCTTTCACGTGGAACTTACATTATTCAAATGACCTCTGGTAGTCAGAAACTCACTAAGAAGTTATTAAAACTTTAAATTTAAAAGGCGGCGTTTAAGCCGCCTTTTTTTTGACCTTTAAATCTGAAAAAATTGATGGGATCAACAGCGCTTCAGTCATGTCAATTCTGTTTAAGCAAATTGGATATTTTCTTTATTGATAACAAGAAATCAATTTCCTATAATACAGACGAACATCCATTCAGTATTCCATTAAAAAGAAATGAAGTGATTTTTTCTGAAGGAAAATATCCCAAAGGTATTTTTCAAGTTCATAAGGGTTTGGTTAAAATATTTAAGTATGGTAAGGATGGGAAAGAGCAGATTATTCAGATATGTAAGGCAGGCGAAATTATCGGATTCAGGGCTGTTCTGAGTGAAAATCCATACAATGTAAATGCTGCTGCTTTAGAGGATAATACACAAATTTGTTTTATCTCTTCAGGAGACTTTAATCAGTACAAGAACTCCAATCTTCAGCTTCAAAACAGATTGATACAAGAGCTATCTACAGAGCTACAGGAGTGGGCAGATTTTGTTACTGATATGACACAAAGAACCGTACGTCAAAGGACAGCATTGGCTTTGATTTTTTTACATGAAGCATACGATGAAAAAGAAATCAATGTAGCCCGAGAAGATTTGGCAAATATGGTGGGCACGGCCACTGAATCATTAATACGTTTAATTAATGAATTCAAAAAGGATTCGATTATTACTGTAAGTGCCCGTAAAATACAGATATTGGATTTCCCCGCTTTAAAAAGGATTGCAGAAGATTAAACACAGGTTTTCAGAAAGTTCTCGATAATAATATTTCCGTGATTCCCTGAAACTTCGGGATGGAATTGAATACCGTATATTGGTTTTTCCAGGTGTTCCATTGCTTCATGAAAACAACAATCTGAAGATGCAAGTAGTTTAAATCCCTTAGGGACAGAGATGAATTCGCAATGATCTTGTTGCATTTCAATGATTCGTGGTAACCTTGAGAACAGTTTTGATTCTTCAAATATTTCGATTTCTTGAAATTCTCTATCCTCTTTCATTTTTTTTGCCATTGATCCAAAGTGTATTCCAATCAATTGGTGACCAAAACAAATCCCTAATATCGGAATTGAAATTGTTTTTATCCATTCACTTGCTGTAATATATGAACTCATGTCTTCTTCTGTTACAAGTATAGGTGCTCCTGATATGATAATACCTTTTGCCTCAGTTAAATTGGAATCATCGAAATCTAAAAATGGCATCGTTTTACAATCCATGTATTCATCAACCATTTGGTGAATAAATCTTGTTTTTTTACTACCGCAGTCGAGTATATAGATCATAGTTTTAATTTGCCAGCTCCTTGCCTTATCGTATATGGTTTTTCTTCAAGACAGTCAATTACTGTAGATGGTTCTATCTGCCCTTGACCTCCATCGATGATTATTGAAATATCATTTTCAAATTTCTCAAAAATGGCATAAGGATCCACATAATAATCTAAAATCGGTTCATCCTCATTATGTAAAGAGGAGCAGGCTATGGGGTTACCAAGCTCGTTTACTATGGCTTGTACGATGGGATTGTCTGTAATTCGAACGCCAATTTCTTTTTTGTTTGAATCAAACATTTTAGGTACAATTTGTCCTGCTTTCAGTATAAATGTAAATGGGCCGGGTAAGTTGTGTTTAAGGATTTTAAAATTGGAGCGACTAATCTGTTTGGTATATTCTGAAATCTCTGAAATATCTTTACAAATAATTGACAAGTTCATTTGATGTAACTTTTCTCCTTTAAATTTAGATAGTGCTTTTAAAGCTTTCTTATGATGAAGGTCGCAAACAACTGCATAGACTGAATCTGTCGGAATAATCGCAAGCTTTCCTTTACTCAAAGCTACGGCTGTTTCTTTGATTAAACGGGTGTCGATATGATATGGGTTGATTTCAAAAAACATGTCTAAAATATAATGCAAGAAATAGCAAAGTGATCACTTAATTTTTCCTTTTGAATACTGAATTTAGCTGATTTCAATGATTTCGTATGAAAAATATAATCAATTCTTCCTGCAGGTAAATAACCACTATAAGTAGTTCCAAAACCACTTGAGTTATTTCTAAATGCGTCAATAAGCTCGTTATCGAATACCTGGTAGGTATAAGATATCGGAGTGTCATTGAAATCACCACAAATCACCGATTTGTATGGTGATCTGTCCATGTGATTCTTTACCGTGGCACTTTGAATGGATCTAATTTTAAAGGCCTTGTTTAATTTAGAAATAGCAGATTTGTATTTTATACTTTTGGATTTCCCATCAGAAGTCATACTGGTTTGTCGCACGTATTCATCAGTTTCAAGCTTGATGGATTGAAAATGAACATTGTACACCCTTATGGTATCCTTCTTCTTGACAATGTCCGCAAAAATACAATAGTTTAAGTTTTCACTCTTTGTACCATTGTGGTGTACCACACCTTTATTTACTATAGGATACTTTGAAAAAAGACTGATTCCATAACGGGTTCCTTTATTTGGAAAGTA
Source organism: uncultured Flavobacteriales bacterium (assembly GCA_905480165.1). Classification (GTDB taxonomy): domain Bacteria; phylum Bacteroidota; class Bacteroidia; order Flavobacteriales_D; family Crocinitomicaceae; genus UBA952. Next base: position 1,351 of record CAJQPH010000237.1, on the reverse strand, counting down.
TTTGCTTTTTTCATGGTGAGAACGAATAGACATGATGTTGTAGATCGAATCTAAAGTGTTAAAATCTTGAGATCCTTCCTTGTTGAAATACTCTTGAAGACACAACACATCAGGGTCTTCTGTACGAATGTAATTCAGTATGCTATTTTTAGTTTTCGATGAATTCTCATCATAATATCCAAATAAGCGTACATTATAGCTCATTACTTTTAATGTATTTGCATTATATGGAATGGTATTCTCTGACAAATTAATAGAGAAAACCTTTAAGTGAAAAGGGGTGCCAAGAAGAACTATTGATAGGGAAAGAAAAATCCACTTCGACCTTAAAAATACCCAAATCATGATAAACACGAAATTCATAATTAGAGCAATGGGGTAGGTTAGGCCTATAAATGGAATGATGGAGTTTCTACCTGGATTTATATAGGGAGCCGTATAGCTCAATAAAAGAAGCAATGTGAAAAGGATGTTAATCCCAATTACGATGTACATGGTGTAAAACCTTGTTTTCTCGGGATCACCCATTTTTACTTTGGTTAAAAAGGAAGTCTTTTTCCTCTTTGGAAAGAGAATCATATCCTGAACTCGAGATTTTATCCAAAATATGGTCAGTTTTCTTTTGTTTTTTCTTTTTTTCTAAATTGTATTGTTCGTCAGTCTTGTGTTGGTCCGAACGGGTGTAATACATTTTGGGCTTCTTCTTAAATAGTCCTTCACTTTTTAGCTTTAAGGCTTCAATTCTGGCAAGAATATTTTTATTTGAATGAATATTGTACATGGCAAAATATCCAAACAACGCTCCCCCTAAATGCGCAAAATGTGCAACGTGATCGTCTTTACTTCCGATACCAATTAGGTCAGTGGCCAGAAAAAACAAAGCCAAAACAAATAGACGAACGGGAAGCATCCCAAATAAAAAAACCTTCATATTCGGTCTGTAAAAAGCCAAAGCAGTAAATATTGCCATAACTGAACCAGATGCTCCCAAAACAGTGTGAACTGGCTCTAAAGGAAAAAGAACAGAGCTAGAAATGATTTCTGATAATCCTCCCAGAATACCACCAAAGAGATATACAATTAATAATTTATTTCCATCAAAAAGCTGTTCAAACAATCTACCAGAAAAGTAAAGGAAAATCATATTTGAAAAAATATGAAACAAATCAAAATGCGCGAAAATATTCGTGATAATGCCCCAAGGCTTAAATAGTAGGCCTTCCCAACTTGCGGTTAGCGTGAATAAATCAGAAACAAAGTAATCAACTTGACTGTTTCCTTTTATTCGAACTACGGCCAATAAAAGATGAATCAAAAGAAAAATTGATACGTTTGCTATTATCAATCGATT
>CAJQPH010000236.1 GCA_905480165.1 uncultured Flavobacteriales bacterium | reverse complement strand
CTGGACTGATTATAAAAAATATGAATGGATTGTACATGGGCCTGTGCAAAATATGGCGGAAAATGGAGTTGATGCTGCTCATTTTAAATATATTCATGGTACAAATGATTTTCCTAATTACAATTTTGAATTTGATGGGCATAAACGAACGGCAAGTGTTGATGCTAAAATGCCAACCCCAAAAGGTGTTGTTGATGGTACTATAGCTTATGGAACTATTGGAGCTGGACAAAGTTGGACTAAATTTTCGGGAATTTCTGAAACTTTGATGGTAGCTGGAATAACACCTATAGACCAAGAAAGAACTCATATTAGGTTTGCATTCACTCAGCCAATAAAAGAAGCTGAAGGGCCCATGGCTAACTTGGCAAAAGCTATGAGGCGTGAAATTTGTAAGCAATTGGATCAAGATAAGGTAGTGTGGGATCGTCAAAAATATATGCCGAAACCCAGTATATGTGATGGCGATGGCCCAATACTTCCATTTAGAAAATATTTTTCACAATTTTATGCAGAGTGGGGTAATGATAAAAAAAAAGTAACTAAGCTCAAAATGGATAATAGGGTAGAATAGTTGCAGAACGTTAACATATCCCATGATGGTCCGGTCACTTTCATAAAACTAAATCGCCCGGAGGCAATGAATTCAATTACTGATGAAATGCATCATAATTTGAATGCCGCTTTTGATGATTTTTCATCAAATAAAAATCAATTGGTTGCAGTAATTTCTGGGGAGGGTGATAAAGCTTTTTGCGCTGGTAGTGACTTAAATGATGGTATAGATGGTGAATATCCAAGAGGCGGATATGCTGGATTAATAAATCGTTTCGACTTAGCAAAACCGGTCATTGCTGCAGTTGATGGATATGCTTTAGGGGGTGGATTTGAACTTGCATTAGCTTGTGATTTAATCGTAGCCAGTAAAAGAAGTACATTCGGCTTGCCAGAGCCTTTAGTCGGTGCTGTAGCATTAGGTGGTGGTTTACATAGGCTGCCTCGTCAAATAGGCTTAAAAAATGCCATGGCCATGATACTTACATCAAGAAAATACTCAGCAGAAGAAGGTTTGCGCATGGGGTTTGTGAATGAAGTTGTTCCTCATGATGAATTGTCGGGTGTAGTAAAAAAATATTGCTATGATATTCTCAAGGGAGCACCCATGGCTATCCAAGCCTCCAAAATGACTGTTAGTAAAGGGCTATCCGAGGAAAGTTTAGAAAATGCAATTGCCAAACAGGAAAGTTATCATGAATTTATAAATTGGAGAAATAGTAACGATGCCATTGAAGGCATTAAAGCTTTTTCAGAAAAAAGAAAGCCAAACTGGACAGGAAGTTAAGAGAAATTATGTTTAAAAATATTTACCTAGGAAGCGCTGCATGTTGTCTATTGTTAACTACAGGCTGCATGGAAAAACCAGAAAAAGAAATTTCTGTGGTTGAACCAAAAACAACTCCAATTTTAATTGAAAAAGTTGATACAAGAAATGCATATTTTGGTGACTTGCATGTGCATACAAAAAACTCTTTTGATGCTTTTATAACAGGAACGAGAACAACCGCAGATGATGCTTACCGTTTTGCAAAGGGTGATACCATTGATAATGGGGCAGGTAAGGATATTACGATTTCTGGTCCCCCTTTAGATTTTTACGGAGTAACCGATCATGGGGAATATATGGGTGTTCTAGCTGCAATGCGTGATAGAAATAACCCTATTTCCAAAACAGATACAGCAAAATCAATATTTGGAATATTTGGTGGGTCAAGAGAGGCTCGAATTGAAGCCTTTACAAAGGTTGGAACAACAATAGTAACAGGAGACCCAATAGAAGATATTTATGATAGGGACTTCATAGATAGTGCGTGGGCAGAGAATGTTCTTGCAGCAGAAAAGCATTATGATCCTGGTAGATTTACAACTTTTGCTGCTTATGAATATACTAATATGAATATTATTGGTGAAATAGCAGATAATTTGGGAGCAATTAACTTGCACCGTAATGTAATTTTTCGTGATAGAGCCCCTGAACGTTTGTTTTCAACACTTGATTCAACAAACCCTGAAGACCTTTGGAACTGGATGAATGATAAACGGGATGAAGGCTTTGATGTATTATCAATACCTCACAACTCTAACGCATCTAACGGCCAGATGTTTTCTATGACAATGTCTGATGGTTCCCCCATTACTAAAACCTATGCAGCAAACCGGATTAAAAATGAACCTATAGTAGAAATGACTCAAGTTAAGGGCACCTCTGAAACACACCCTTTACTATCCCCTGAAGATGAATTCGCAAATCATGAACTTTATGAAATTTTGGTTGGCATGGCGACAGAGAGTCAAAAAGTCCCTGGTAGTTTTGTTCGCCAGGCCCTTTCCAGAGGAATTGGTATCGAGCAGAATATTGGTAAAAATCCATATGAATTCGGATTTATTGGATCATCTGATACTCATGTTAGTGCTCCATCGTTATCTGAGGAGCAGCATTTTGGTAAGTTCTCGCATGATACTGATCTTGCCAATCGAGGATCAGTGCCCCCAGATGGTAAAATGTCTTGGGAAAATGTTGTAAGTGAAGAGACGGAGTTAGCTTTTATATCTTCTGCCTCATACGGAGCGTCTGGTTTAGCTGGTGTTTGGGCTGAGTCCAACACACGCGAAGATATATTTGATGCTATGAAACGTAAAGAAACCTTTGCAACATCGGGGCCACGTATCAAAACACGTTTTTTTGCAGGAAACTACAATGATACGATTTTATCATCAACAAATATGCTAGAAGAGGCATATAAAAATGGAGTACCAATGGGTGGTACTAAAAGTAGTGGAACTAATTCACCAGATTTTATTGCATGGGCCATAAAGGATCCTGATGGATACCCTTTACAGCGAATACAAATTATAAAGGTTTGGTCGGATGAAACTGATAACCTTGAGCAGATTTATGATATTTCTTGTGCAGGAGATCTTCAGCCATCCCCTGACACAAATAGATGTCCTGAAAATGGCGCATCAGTTGATTTATCTAACTGTCAAACGAATGATGAGACGGGTAGTAGCGAACTCAAAGCGCTTTGGTCTGACCCTAACTATATTCCTGGGCAAAAATCTGCTTACTATATTCGTGTATTGGAAAACCCAAAGTGTCGTTGGAGTACTTGGGATGCGGTTCGCAATGGAACACCTCCGAATCCAAATATGCAGGCTACTATTCAGGATCGTGCATGGAGTTCAGCTATTTGGATAAAATAATTACATTTTATTAATTATCAATTCTGCGCCTTTTTCTGCGATTGCTATAGTAGCAGCATTTGTATTACCTGAAACAATTCGTGGCATTATTGAGGCATCAATAACGCGCAACCCTTGAACACCATTTACTTGTAAATTAGAGTCTACTACTGAATGTCTTTCATTTCCCATCCTACAAGTACCAACAGGGTGATACATTGTAGTGCCAAGTTTTAGCTGCCATTCTATTTTTTCATCATTGGTTATAATATTATGCCCAGGAAGTTTTTCTTGATCAATGATATTTGATAATGATGGCATTTTTGCTAGTTCTCTAGATATATCCATTGCTTTTATTATTAAATGTCTATCCATTTCGGCCGACAGATAATTATGAGATATTACTGGATCATCAAATGGATCATTTGATGCACATTTTACAAATCCACGCGATTGCGGTCGCAACTGGGCTCCCCCAATTGTAAGTCCTGGGTACTTAGTTAATTTTGCATTTTCTCCCCTGCTTGCGGCTGAAAGATCACCGGTTACCGCCAAGCAGTGGAACTGCAAATCAGGACGGTCTAAGCTTTCATTACTTTTTATAAAGGCTCCAACTGATGCTGCAGGGATGGTCATTGGACCTTTTCGAAAAAGATAATATTTTATTATATTTTTAATTAAATTTAAGTTTCGTAATTCATTGTTATAACTAAATGCTCTTGGTTTAAGTGACCAGGCCATTGGCGCCATGTAGTGATCTTGAAGGTTTTCTCCTACTTCAGGGCTATTAAATAAAACTTTAATGCCTATAGACTTAAGAAATTGAGCTGAGCCGATACCTGATAACTGCAAAAGTTGAGGGCTTTTATAAGTACCAGCAGAAAGAATAATTTCTTTGTTCACCCTGAGTGTTTCTGTTTTTTTTCTATTATCAACAACTACACTTTTTGCACATTTATTTTCGAAATTTATTTTTTTAACATACGTATGCGTAAGAATAAAAAGATTTTTTCTTTTTTTAACCGGTTCCAAAAAAGCAGTGGAAGTTGAGCATCTTTTACCATCTTTTATATTTACATCATAGTAGCCTACGCCTTCTTGGTAATCACCGTTGAAGTCATAATTCTTAGGAATACCGTATTCAGTAAATGCTTTAATAATTGAGTCGTTAGTCGGATTTTTATCAATAATTTCTGAAACAGTTAAGGGACCGTTTCCACCATGTAATCTATTTTTACC
>CAJQPH010000235.1 GCA_905480165.1 uncultured Flavobacteriales bacterium | reverse complement strand
ACCATAATATTAAAAACAAAATAAAGCAAGTTCAATATGGATATAAAAACCAGCGAATCTTTGGAAATACCAGTACACCAGAAACTTACACTTGGAACAAATAAGATACATAAAGCCGCAATATTCGTTTTATGCGTACCCAATTTAACGATCAGCTCAAATACGCGCCAAGATGCCATCGCGGTTAAAAATGCAAAAAAAATGGTGCCAGCAAAATAAGATTTAAATGTAATAAAAGAGACAATTGAAGCAACTTTACAAATAAACCATGCTTCAGGCTCTTTAAACAACCATCCCGGTGGGTATCCAGTTTCTACGCTAAAATGCTTAGAAAATATTTCGGATGATGGTTCACTCATCAAATTCTCAAAATAAAAAGAAGGAGACTCAATAAACAATTTGTTCAAGGTAATTGCACCATCCCAATATGCCGTAGTATCTCCCCCTCCGTAATAAATGAGGTAGACAACGGCAAAAGCAATCGCAAAGAAGAACTTGAAAAATACATTCCTAAGGTAATATTTTCTGATAGTAGCATCTACTTTTCTCGCTCTTGAATTGGCAATGACAAGAAAGATAACCAACCATAAAGTGGCAATTGAAATATCATAAAACGAAACATAATTACTTTCCACACAAGTCTATTTTAAGAATGATGGTATTTTTCTCCGTTCAGGATCGTTTTCGCCCTATACAATTGCTCCAAAAACAACAATCTTATCATTTGATGAGAAAATGTCATTTTGGAGATTGATAGCTTTTCGTTTGCCCGTTCGTATATGGATTTATCAAATCCATAAGCACCACCGATAATGAAAATCATTTGTTTAAGCCCTGTCATCTCTTTTTTATTCAGCCATTTTGAAAAATGTTCTGATGTATAATGATCCCCTTTCTCATCTAGAATAATTACAACATCATTTGGCTTGATTATTTTCAATATCAATTCGGCTTCATTCTTTTTTAAAATCTCATGAGACTGCTTTTTACTTGATTTTAATTCTTTCAAATCAATACGTTCAAATTTCAAATAATGCTTCAGTCTTTTTTCATACTCTATTTCACCTTCCTTTAAATAAGGGACTGTTGTTTTTCCTATATTTATTAGGCGGATATTCATTAATCAATAGCTTCAACAGAAACAACCTCCGGGGCTGCTATTTTTAACGCTTCTTCTAATCCCGCTCGCATGGTCATATGACTCATTGAGCAATCACTGCATGCACCCAATAGCTTTACTTTGACTACTGAATCTTTTGTTAATTCAACAAACTCCATATCTCCTCCATCTGCATGAAGAAAAGGACGCAGTTGCTCAATCGCTTGATTAATCTTGTGTATAGTGTCTTCTTTATTTTTCATTATTATTAAGCTTTATGTGTGGCCTCTATTTGCTGAGTGAAATTCTCCACCAGTTCATCAAACACTCCTGAAATTAAACTTTCCTCTTGTAATACTGCTGGTTTACCAATATCGCCCGATTCCCTCAAACTTTGCACAATAGGAATCTGACCTAAAAAGGGTACTCCCAATCCTTCTGACAAATTTTTAGCACCATCTCGTCCGAAGATATAATATTTATTATCAGGAAGTTCCTCAGGTGTAAACCATGACATGTTCTCAACCAATCCAATAATCGGAACTTTCACATTATCCATTTTAAACATATTTACGCCCCTTCGTGCATCTGCGAGAGCAACCTCTTGAGGCGTACTCACAATGACCACGCCATCTAAGGGAATGCTCTGTATCAAACTCAAATGAATATCACCAGTCCCAGGAGGGAGATCTATTAAAAGAAAGTCCAACTCACCCCAATGCGCATCATTAAACATTTGCAATAATGCTTTGGAAGCCATTGGTCCCCTCCAAACAACGGCATTTTCTTTATCTGTAAAAAAACCAATGGATAGTATTTTAACGCCATTGGACAAAATAGGCTCTATTAATGATTGGCCATCTATTTCAGTCATTTTTGGACGTTCATTGACAAGGTCAAACATTGTTGGCATTGATGGTCCGTATATGTCAGCGTCGATAATCCCTACCTTATGTCCTTTTTTTGCCAACCCGGCAGCCAAGTTAGAGGTGATTGTCGACTTACCGACGCCTCCCTTACCTGATGCAATAGCCACAATGTTTTTGACCTTTGGAAGAACCTTTCTTGTCGAGTTTGCCTCACTGACTTGCTGCTTCACTGTGCACCGAATCTCAATATCTTTTTTCAAGCGAGATTTTAGATTAAATTCTACCGCCTCTTTCATTCTGTTTTTGGCATGCATCGCGGGATTCTTTACATAAACTGTAAGACTCACTTTGTTTTCCTCAACTATTAAATCTTCGATTAAATTAGAAGAAACAATGTCTTTACTGGATTCTGGTTCTTGAATGTTAGATAATACCTCTAATACATCTTCTCTCTTTATCATAGCTCCAAATTAATCGATTTAAACGATAGAAATGATTTTAAAATAAAATCAACCACCTTTTTTGAATCTCCCTCTTCTTTATTCTTAATTTCATAGTAAACACCATTGATATACTTCACTCCATATAAATGATAAGTTGATGTTTTTTTTGATGTCAAGTTCAATTCTCTTTTAAAAATAACATAGTCACCTTTTTGCTGAATAATTTCAGTTTTAAAAATATCTTGAGATTCTATTTTCCTTAAAAATTCGGGCATTCGATACTGATAATCTCCATAATCTTCGATAAAAATATTGAAATTACGACCCGCACTTATCTGCCATTTAAAATCGCCATCATTATGGGTGATCTCTGTTTCAAAAGAAGCACCAATTCCTGCAGTTTCGTTTGGAATCATGATTGAAGCATTTATGCCATGTAGGTCAAGGTTGTGTTCATCAAATTGATAATAGTCGATTACCTCAATGGGTTGCTTGAAGGTGATCGATTCATCAGCACAAGAACTCATGACGATGGGCATAAAAAAAAACATAAAAAATGCTCTCATAGAATGAATAATCAAAGATACACTTTTCATTGATTCTTTTTTTTAATCTTTGATGAATGAAGTCTATTTTTATTTTGTTCGGTGGCGTTTTTATTTTATTGGCAATTCTACTGGGTGCATTTGGGACGCATTCATTAAAAAGTTACATCAGTATTGACGAATTAGAATCAATTCAAACAGGAATTCAATATCAAATATACCATGGGCTCGCACTTGTTTTTCTAGGATTTAATTCATCTAAACTCAAAAAATCATCACTGATTTGTTGGGGATTTGTAACGGGCACCATTCTTTTCTCTACCTCAATTTACCTCCTCTCACTTGATGAATTAATGGGGGTTACTTTGGGTTTTCTTTGGCCTATGACTCCAATTGGCGGAACCATTCTAATAGCGAGCTGGTCGTTATTTGTACAACAGGCAATAAAAATAGGAGATTAAGAATTTGAATTCCTTAAATACTTTTTGATGTACTTGCCAAGTATGTCAAATTCTAAATTAACCAAGCTCCCCTTCTGTATACTTTTGAACGAGGTGTTTTCATATGTGTAAGGAATGATACATACTGAGAATCCATTATCCTCAGAATCTACAACGGTAAGGCTCGTTCCATTTATCGTGATTGACCCCTTTTCAACGGTAATGTGATCAGATTGGTATTTGAACGTAAACATCCAGCTGCCATCATGATGTTGCACATCCTCGCAAGTTGCTGTACAATCGACATGGCCCTGTACAATATGTCCATCAAAACGACCATTACTCTTCATACATCGCTCTAAATTAATCATAGAGCCAACCTCCCAACCCCCTAAATTCGTTCTGCTCATCGTTTCCTTTATGGCTGTAACTGTGTACTTATTATCTTCCAATTCTACTACAGTCAAACAACATCCGTCATGTGCCAAGCTTTGGTCAATTTTTAATTCAGTAGTCATATTCGCTTCAATAATAAAGTGCGTATTCCCACCATCTTGCTCGATACTTACAAGCTTTCCTAATTCTTCTATAATCCCTGTAAACATATACGAAATCTATTGGTTTTTTTTTGAGTTTTTATCATAGTGTTCCAAGTATGTACTCCACTTTTTCTTTTAAATATGGCACCTCTATTTTATAATAACGTTCGTAATCAGGGTGAAGAACAACGATAAACATTTTTGACAGTTCAATTTGGTAATTTTTCTCTAATAAAAATCTGTATATACTTAATTGTAAAGTATAATGATTAAAACTTGTATCATCCATGTCGCTTAGGCCATGATAACCACTGTCCCATCGATTCTGAGTAATCGGAGTACCATTTGATGTATTCACAACTTTCATACTCCTTTTCCAGTCATACATTTCAAATACACCATTATTTAGAGCAACAAAGTCGATTGTACCGGCAATACCAATAGATTCATCAAATATTCGCCATTCTGTTCGATAAGGAGTCAATGATTTATGATCATCTGCGAATTGGCGAAAAAGATCAAACTCTTGAGGCTCTTCAAATTTCTGCTCTAAATAATAATTTTCGATCTGTTCATGAAGAAAAGTGCCTTGTTCAGATGCCATTATCCCTTTTTCCTCCCAGTTTTGTTTGATTTCGAAATCTTGCATACCCCAATATTTATGAGTTGGATTCCAATTTCTGCCATTAAGCATTTTATCGATGGCTTCATCTGGATTGAACACCGGAAAAAAACGGGAAATTACGGTTGTTACTGATTTAAATTCATCACCATCTATTTCATATTTATGAATACCTGAATCAAAAATACAGCGCTCATCCCTTGGGTGAGTGTTTTTCTGATTACAATTTATACTTCTTGCTTCCATTCTATTACATTCTAAATATTGACCTAACTGTTATTATGCAGCAAAACAGCTATTCCACATGACTAAGCTTAAGCATGTTAGAGCTTCCTAACTCTTCTAGAGGAATTGATGCAATATTTATAATCAAATCTCCTTGTTTAAGATACTTTTCTGACTTCATGATGTACTTAATATCAGCAATAGTGTGATCCGTACTAATTTGTTTATTGTAATAAAATGCACGCACCCCCCAAACTAAATTGAGCTGAGTAAGTATCTTTCTATTACTTGTAAAAACAAAAATATTTGCTTTTGGTCTTTGAGATGCAATTTTATAAGCTGTATAACCTGAAAATGACATCGTAATAATTGCATTCACATCAACTCTTTGAGCCAGACGACAAGAATTGTAACAAATGGAATCAGATATAAATCGTTCTTTGTTTTTTTCTGGTGGCTCCTCTTTATAATAAATTCCATCATGAGATTCCATTTCACATACAATCCTTGACATGGTACTAATAACTTCAACAGGATGTTTGCCCACGGAAGTTTCTCCCGAAAGCATTACTGCATCTGCCCCATCCAAAACGGCATTGGCAACATCATTAACTTCCGCTCTCGTTGGAGTCATTTGAGTGATCATGGACTCCATCATTTGTGTAGCAACAATAACCGGTTTTGCGTATTTAATACCTTTATTGATAAGCATTTTCTGCGTCAATGGAACATTTTGAAACGGAATTTCTACCCCCAAATCTCCTCGTGCGACCATAATTCCATCACTTTCATCAATAATATCATCTATGCATTCAAGTGCTTCTGGCTTTTCGATTTTTGCAATAACTTTAGCTTTAGCGCCAGCAGATGATATCTTGTGTTTTAAATCAATCATATCCCTCGCTGACCGCACAAAAGACAATCCAATCCAATCCACATCTTGTTCGATGGCGAAAGATAAATCCTGTTCATCTTTTTCGGTTAGACTTGGCATTGAGATTTTAGTGTTTGGAAAATTCACTCCTTTGTTTGAAGAGAGCTCCCCTCCCTGTATCACTTTACATGAAATTTGTTTTTTACCGTCTGTTTTAATTACTTCAAGCATTAATTTCCCATCATCTAAAAGGATTAATTCTCCTTTATTAACGTCTTTAGGAAGCCTTAAATAATTAATGGAAAACACCTTTTCATTCCCTACTACATTATCCGTTTGTACCGTTACTGTTTCATTTACTTCAAGATGAACACCACTTTTTTGCATCTCACCTGTACGGATTTTCGGACCTTGTAAATCAGCAAGAATCGCAACATTTAATCCCAACTCATCATTGAGTACCCTAATGTTTTTAATCACTTCTAAATGGTCTTCGTAGGCTCCATGAGAAAAATTTAATCTACAAACATTCATTCCCGCTAAAATCATGTCTTTCAACACTTCTTTAGAAGACGATGATGGACCTATTGTCGCTACTATTTTTGTTCTTTTCATTGTTTTAGTCGTTTAGATATTCCGAAAACTCAAAATCACTACTTGTAAAAGAAAAAACGGCAACAATACCATTTAATTCTCTTAACTCATTTAATAAATCTTCTGGTTCATATTTGTAATTTTCTCTTAGAATCAAAAAAAAATCTAATTTTTCATTCTGAGTAAACAACACAGATGCTTGCTGCTTGTTCTTAACAAGAAAAAATTTACATTCATCATCTTCATTTTCGTGAATATAATATTCATATGACCTCATTTCCTTATTTTTATCGGGAAGAGAAAAACTAACGAGTGCTTTTTGGAAGCTTGTATTCAATCTTGTATTCAGTTCCCATGCAAGCCTGTGGTCACCGAGCGCAGAAGAAATACCAAGAATCGCAAATTCAAGCTCTTCGTCCAATTCTAGTTTGATTTTTTTTACACGAGTCATAATTACAAATCTACATAATAATCACTTGGAACAAAGTAACCTATTAAGATCTTTGAATTCTAAAAAAAACAAAGGTTTGGGTTCAACTAAAATGATAACCAATCTTAATGAAAAAAAGGTTTAGGGATTGTAGTGGCTTATTTAAATTCTTACTTTTGCTTTTTTACAACTAATTAGAGTTAGATGAAACTTGTTTTTTCCTTTGTGGTTTTTGTTTTCGGGTTTTTGAATGTTCATGCTCAACCGACTAAATCCGTTACAAACAAGGATAGCTATAATTGGCTTTTCGGGTTGTCTTGGGTCATGACAGATGACGACGGGCAAGCATTTAATCCTTTTCTTGTTCAAAATCTCCACACACATTTCTTCCCATCTCAAGTCACAGTAGACAAATACTTCTATAATGGATGGAGCGGAGAGGCCGCACTAACTTACTCTGTTTATAATCCACAAAAAACAACAAACGGAGAAACAGGTATTGAAGGAAGTATGTTTTCTATGGATTTCCATTCTAAATATTCTCTTTACAAGCTCTTAAAACAAGGTGCTATCGATCCATTTTTTATTGGAGGATTAGGTATTTCAACAAGAAGTTATCAAAATGATAATATCAGACCGGTTTCCCTCACTTTAAACATTGGAGGAGGCATTAACTTTTGGATCTCTAATTACATCGGAATTCAATTAAGAAGTACTGCAAAAGTTGGTGTGATTGACTTTTTTAAAAAATCAGATTATATGCAACACAGTATTGGAGTAGTTGCACGATTCGAAACCTTAAAAGGTGAGAACAATGAGTTCAGTAAGTCGAAGTACAAAATCAGTAATAAAAGAAAGAAAATAAAGCACATGAAAAAGAAGAAGAAAAGAGACGACTCTTAATTTTTAATTTCAAATTTCTTCACCGTTTTCTGACTATCCGTTTCTATACCGAAAGTGTATATTCCATTGGCCAAAAGGTTTGTGTCATATCGAATAATATGTCCTCCTTCAGCGTAATGATCAGAGGCAACCATTGTTTCTTCGTCTTTTAATGTCCAGATTTTAAAATCTACATTCATCGGTCGAGGACATTGAAAGTAAAACTCAACCTCCCCATTAACAGCAAAGGTTTCAGTAGTATATAAAACACAATATTCATTTGCATCAACCCGACCTTTACCCAATCGTTTTAAGAATAATTTGTAGGCTATAATCACGGCCAACACAATTAATGAAGCTACTAATACATCTATTATCATACTTTAAAGAGCAATTAATCCCTCAATTTTTGAGGCTTTTTTATAAATTTCAATAATATCATCGGCAGAAAGCATCACTTGCTTATTGCTAACCGAAACAAATTTTCCACTTGAAGACGGTTTCATTTGAAGCTGAGTATCTGCATCATATAGAGCAGAAATTTTTGCTACATTATCATTTTTGTTAGGCACTATAAACTTGAAAAAATACACATGAGGGAAATCCAAGACTTCCAACTGTTTCTTTAAACTTTCATATTCTTTCATACACAAAATTAATTTTTATTTGTTTAATAGGTACATACTATTAAGAATGATTTTGAAGTGTTACTTTTACACAATGAAAGTTTGTTTTGTGTTCCTCTTTTGCTTTTTCGCATCATGCGCACTTAGTCAAAAAGGCATTGATGCATTAAAAATTAATGGTGAGATAGATTTAGACGGAGAATTCAATGAGAAAGAATGGAATGAGGTTAAATGGCAAAGTCAATTTACACAGCTCAAACCTATCCCTGGGAAAAACCCATCAAAACCAACTGAAGTTGCCATGCTATACAATGATGAAGCGTTGTATTTTGGTGTGAAATGTTTTGATGTTGGAGACTCAGTCTCACGAATATTATCAGCAAGGGATGATTTCAATCCCAATTTAGATCTCTTTGCTATTTTTTTAGATACCTATAATGACCATCAAAATGGATTCTTTTTTGGTTTAACCAGTGTCGGAGTTCAATTGGATGCAAAAATTTTCAATGGTGATTTTAATGATCTATTAAATCTCGTTTGGAATAGTAAAACCGTAATCAAAGAAAATGGCTGGTTTGCTGAAATAAAAATCCCGTACTCCGCTGTGAGGTTCCCAAAAGAGAACATACAAAATTGGAACATTAATTTCGGGAGGGCCATTAGTCGTTATCGAGAAGAAAATACTTGGTATACAGTAAACCCGGATCTTGAAAACTATCTGCTTGAAAGTGGAAAAGTAAATGGTGTAGAAGGTATTGAACCTCCTTTAAGACTGGCCTTAATTCCTTATCTCTCAGGATATGTGAACCATTCCAAGGAGAATGGAACAAGCACCTCCTATAATGGGGGTATGGATATCAAGTATGGAATTAACGAGGCCTTTACTTTAGATGTTACCCTGGTTCCGGACTTTGGGCAAGTTGTATTTGACAATCAGGTGCTTAATCTTAGCCCTTTTGAAATCCAGTTTAATGAAAATAGACAGTTTTTTACTGAAGGCACAGAATTATTCACAAAGTCTGGATTGTTTTATAGCAGAAGAATAGGTATTCAAGCGCCAGGAGCCGTTTTATATAATGAATTAAATGAAAATGAAGAGCTCTCAAGTGTTCCAAGTGTTCCAAAACTATATAATGCCACCAAAGTTTCAGGCAGATTAAAAAACGGACTTGGCATTGGTGTTTTTAACGGGGTTACCGCATCTCAGCAAGGAACGGCATTGAATTCACTAAATGGAGAAGAAAGAGAAGTCACCGTTTCTCCATTAACAAATTATAATGTAATTGTACTTGATCAAAACCTAAAAAACAACAGTTTTGTAACCTTAACGAATACAAGTGTTTGGAGGCAAGGTAGTTTTTATGACGCGAATGTAACCGGAATAAATGCGCAGCTAAATTCGAATAACAACGACTACTTTATCGAGGGACAAGCTGTTTTATCTGCTATTTTTAATCAAACAAATACCTCTTTAGGTCATACTTGGGGTGTTGAGGCAGGAAAACAAAGAGGAGCGTTCGCATTCAGTATGGAATACTATGAGGAATCAGATACCTATAACCCCAATGACCTTGGGTTTCTTAGAGCTAACAATAGTAGAGTTGCGGAAATAAATATGGCATACCGAAATTTCAATCCTAAATTTTGGAACCTCAATAAATTCATAAGCAACGTATCTGTATCTCATGAAAGATTGTATGAACAAAATTTGTATGGTGCGACTTTTTGGGAATTGCGAACCATTATGGTGAATAAATCTTTTAATGCGGGAGGGGTTATGTTTGACGGGTCTATGACTGAAAGTAATGACTACTTCGAACCTAGAGTCTGGGGAGAAAAATTCATACGACCTATTTGGACCTATAACCGAGCATGGTTTTCCTCGAACTACCAAAAAAGACTTGCGGTAGATGCAGGGGTCGGATATGTCGCAGTGGATAGAGACAATTGGTGGGAATGGGATTATGATTTAGAACTCAGATTTCGTGTAAATGATCAGCTGTTCATAACGCCAAGTTGGAGGCAGGGTTTTCAATTTAATAGTGAAGGATATGCTGTGTCATTCGGTAATCCAGTAGATACCAGTAGTGCTATTATTTTCGGAAATCGTAATCGTAAAACATCAACCATGACGATGGGAATAGATTACACACTAACAAATCGAATCGGACTTACTTTTAGATTGAGGCATTATAATTCAAAAATCTCATATAATTTCTTTAATGAATTACTGAGTAACGGAAGGCTTTCTAAGCTCGAAAATTATTCTGGATTAGATGAAAATGGAATCTCCGTATACGATATCAATTACAATGCATTTACAATTGATATGGTTTTTAGATGGGTTTTCCTTCCTGGCAGTGAGCTTAATCTGGTTTGGAAAAACTCGATTTTTACGTCAGATTCAGAAGTAAGTGCAAATTATTGGAACACCCTGAATAACACTTTAAAAAACGGTCCAACAAACAGCTTTTCGCTTAAATTAATTTATTGGCTAGATACGCTTTCTTTAAAAAAGAAATCTATTTAAAACATTTAAAATAATCGAAGGGTTCTTTGCATTGCTTACATTGATAATGTGCTTTGCATGCCGTACTTCCGAAATGACTTACCATTTTGGTATCTGAAGATTCACATCTCGGACAGGGAACAACAATTGGTTCGGCAAATAACAACGACTTATCAGGTTCATTTTGAGGAGGTGCTATACCGTAATCTTTCAACTTCTTTTTACCTTTTTCAGACATCCAATCCGTAGTCCATGCTGGAGATATTGAAGTGGAAATTTTAAAGTTCAATATACCCGATTCCTCAAACTTTGTTTGAATATCCTCCTCAATAGTTTGCATTGCGGGACAGCCAATATATGTGGGAGTAATGGTCACATGCATCGCTTCGTTTTTTTCTTCTACTGAGCGTATTATTCCCAAATCAACAACTGAAAGAACGGGTACTTCTGGGTCATATACCTCTTCCAATAAACTCCAGATATGATTTATTGTGTTTACCATTCCATATTCGGGTAGGTTCGTTGCATATATTGTAATTCTGTCAACAAAAAACCCATATGTTCAGAATGTCTTCCCTGACGCCCTCCTTCAAACTTCCAATCGTTTTCTGGAAGCGCAATGCCTGCCATTTCGAATACATTCTTTACCGTCTTTTCCCATTCTAACTTGATGGAATTTAATTCAGGAACAATTTTACTTTTCTGCAATAAAAAATCAGATTCATCCTCAAAAAACAATTCATGTGAATATCTGTACAAGGTATGAAGGGATCCCTGTATTTTATCATGGGATTCATCTGTACCATCTCCAAGTCTAATGACCCATTCTGACGAATGTTTTAAGTGATACTTGGTTTCTTTTAAAGCTTTTTCTGCAATTGAAGCAAGCTCTTTTTCTGATGAATGTTGGAGGCTCTCTAATAGAGGTTTTCGGAAAGCATCAAATAGAAATTGACGCATGATTGTATCTCCAAAGTGACCATTGGGCTGTTCCAATAACAGTGCATTCACATACTCTTTTTCCAATCTTAAAAAGGCCAGGTCATCGTTGGATTTTTTTTCACCACCCAAAGCTCCCGCATAATCTAAAAACAAGGTTGCCTGACCTATTAAATCTAGAGAAATATTTGTTAACGCGATATCTTCTTCAAGTATTGGGCCATGGCCACATAATTCAGCCAATCGCTGACCTAAAATTAAGCTGTCGTCTCCTAAGCGCAGAACGTAATTGTATAATGCTTCTTGTTTTGTCATAATTACATGTGTGAAATCCCATCAGGAACGTCATAAAAAGTAGGGTGTCTGTATACCTTTGAAGCCGAAGGCTCAAATAATGATTCCTCATCTGAAGGATCTGAAGCTGTAATTAAATTTGAAGGAACGACCCAAATAGAAATACCTTCTTGCCTTCTTGTATAAACGTCCCTTGCATTCTCAACAGCCATTGTTGAATCTGCAGCCCTTAAGCTTCCAACATGTTTGTGATTCAGTCCTTGCTTACTTCTAATGAATACCTCCCAAAGAGGCCAGTCTTTTTTATCTTGTGTCATATTATGCTGATTTTTTAGCACTTCTTTTATTGGCAAACGCCATAGCTGCCTCAACTACCCATTTACCATCCTCTTTCGCTTTTCTTCTTGCGTCAACCCTTTCTTTATTACAGGGTCCATTTCCTCCTACCACTTGCCAGAATTCATCCCAGTTTATCGCACCATAAGTGTAAGACTTTGTGGATTCATTCCATTTCAAATCATTATCAGGAATAGTTAAACCAATCATTTCCGCTTGAGGAACAGTAATGTCTACAAATTGCTGTCTGAGCTCATCATTTGTATGACGTTTTATTTTCCATTTCATCGACTGATCTGTATGTTTTGAATCGGCATCACTAGGGCCAAACATCATTAATGACGGCCACCAAAATCGATTCAGAGCATCCTGTGCCATTTCTTTTTGTTCCTTGGTTCCTGAAGCCAACTTTGTCATGATTTCAAAACCCTGACGTTGGTGAAAGGATTCTTCTTTGCAAACTCTTACCATGGCTCGTGCATACGGGCCATATGAACACCTACACAGAGGTACCTGATTCATGATCGCTGCACCATCAACCAACCATCCAATTGCACCCATATCAGCCCAAGAAAGCGTTGGGTAATTAAATATTGATGAGTATTTGGCTTTTCCAGAATGAAGGTCATCTATTGTTTCTTCTCGATCGGCACCTAAGGTTTCTGTCGCACAGTATAAATATAAACCATGACCGGCTTCGTCTTGCACTTTTGCCAGCAATACCGCTTTCCTCCTCAAATTGGGGGCCCTCGTTATCCAATTGCCTTCGGGAAGCATACCAACTATTTCTGAATGCGCATGTTGTGAGATTTGTCTAATCAATGTTGCTCTGTAGTTATCAGGCATCCAATCATTAGGCTCTATCTTGATGTCTGCATCAATTTTTTTCTGAAATTTTTCTTCTAAGCTTTTAATATCTATGTTCTTCATGAATAAAGCGTTAACTAAACAAATATAAGTATAAACTACACCAACTAAAACAAAACTAATTGAACAATGTTTTCTATCACTTGTAATCAGGATAAGATTGATTAATTTTAGCACTTAAATAGAAACGATTTTTTTATGAGTTCTGATTTTTATAAACTAACGATAGAAGAAGTCGTTAAAGAAACTGAGGATTGTGTATCGTTATCATTTGGTATTCCTGACGAATTGAAAGATAAATTCGCCTTTTATTCAGGACAATATCTTACGCTGAAAAAAGAAATCGACGGTGAAGACCTTCGCAGGTCGTATTCACTTTGCTCAGAACCATCATCAGGAGTTCATAAAGTAGCGATTAAACAAGTCGAAAAAGGTGTGTTTTCAACTTTTGCCAATGTTTCGATTAAAAACGGAGATTCAATAGAATGTTTTCCGCCTGCAGGCAACTTTAAACACATCCCATCGCCGAAATCTGAAAAAAACTATGTGCTTTTTGCTGCAGGAAGTGGAATTACTCCAATATTGTCCATTCTTAAAAGCATTTTAATTCACGAAGAAAAAAGTACCGTAAATCTTTTTTACGGGAACAAAGGGTTTAGCTCAGTAATTTTTAGAGAAGAAATAGAAGCGTTAAAAAACAATTTCATTAATCGCTTAAGTGTTACACATATATTTTCAAAAGAAAACCTCGGAAACCGAATTCAAAAGGGAAGAATTGATGAAGAAAAATGCGAATATTTATACGATGCTTTCTTAAAAGACATTGTCATTGATGACATATATATTTGCGGACCAGAACAAATGACACTATCCATTCGTGAAGTCTCAATAAGAAGAGGTGTTCCTTCCTCCAAAATTCATCTTGAACTTTTCGGCACGTCTATTAAAAAAGAAAAATCTGTTGTTGCAAAAAACACACCCTCGTTTGACAGCGTAATCGAATTAAAATTAGATGGGGATGAATTTGAATTTCCTTTAAATTCGGAAGGTGAAAACATTTTAGATGCAGCACAAAAAACGGGCATTGACCTTCCCTATGCATGCAAGGGCGGAGTGTGTTGTACATGCAAAGCAAAAGTCTTAGAAGGCAATGTCAGTATGGATGTAAACTATGGATTAGAACAGGATGAAATCGAGAATGGATATGTTCTGACCTGTCAATCGCATCCCACAACTGAAAAAGTAATAATATCATTTGACGATTAAACTATGGGAATATTCAATCTTTTCGGAAAAAAAGAAAAACAAGCTTTAAAAGGTTATTTTTCACTTCAAATCTCTAATATTGAAAAACTAAATTCAAAAGCCGTTAGGGTTGAATTTGAAGTGCCTTCTGCGTTAGAATCGAAGTTTAAATTCGAACCCGGTCAATATGTTAATCTTGTTTTAAATATTGAGGGAATAGAACAGCGGAGATCTTATTCTATTTGTAGTCACCCCAATCAACCTTTAAGCATTGCCATTAAAAGAGTGGAGAATGGAATCGTATCAAACTGGTTCAATGATCTAACTGATTACAAGGATCCTATTTTGGTTTCTGCACCAACAGGGAATTTCGTGCTTCCTCAAAAAGCCAAGAGTTTTGTCGCTATTGCGGCAGGCAGTGGGATTACTCCAATGATGTCCCTGTTAAAATCCAATGCTCAAGAAATCGAGGCCACTTTAATCTATGGAAACAAAACCAAAGATGAAGCCCTGTTTCTTGAAGAAATCAAAAATTTACCTCTCAAATCAGCATCTCATTTTTTTAGCAGAGAGAGTATTGAGGGTATGCAAAAAGGAAGAATTGACAAAAATACTTTGACCTCTTTAATCAAAGAAAATATTGAAATTCTCAAAAATGATTACTTCTTAATCTGTGGACCTGAAGAAATGATTCATTCTTGTATAGAAACACTAAAGTTTTTTGGTCTTTCTGATGAGAGAATTCTTTTCGAGCTTTTCACTACTCCTACAAAATCTGAAGAACCTAAATCTGAGAAATTCGATGGTCTGTCCAACGTAACGGTATTGATCGATGATGATGAAGCTTCATTTGAACTCTCTGGAAAAGGAAGCTCAATACTCGATGCTGTAGAAAGTGAAGGACTGGATGCGCCTTACTCTTGTCGTGGTGGTGTATGCTCCTCTTGTAAGGCAAAAGTCCTTGAAGGCAGCGCTTCAATGGATTTAAACTATTCTCTAACAGACGAAGAAGTAAAAGAAGGGTACATCCTGACTTGTCAGGCTCATCCCTCAAGTGAAACACTCAAAATCTCTTATGATGAGTAAACGAATTGTGGTCATAGGTGCAAGTACTGGAATCGGAAATGCTTTGGTTCATGTAGCAGCTAAAGAAAGTGATTGTAAGGTCATTGCGTTTGCACGCAACACAGACTTAATGAAACAATCATTTAAATCATTGAGCAACGTAAGCTATCATCATTTAGATCTTGAAGATATTAACGCGAACGATTTTAGTCAAGTATTAGATCAATTCGGACCTGTAGATATATTAATTAATAATGCCGGATTTCTTGTAAACAAACCCTTTAAAGATCTAATTAAAGATGATTTAATGAAATCATTTCAGGTGAATACTATTGGTATAATGGAAATCACAAAGTTTTCCATTCCCTATCTGAATAAAACAAATTCTCACATTGTGAACATTAGCTCGATGGGAGGGTTCCAGGGTTCAGCAAAATTCCCAGGGTTAACGGCTTATTCCAGTGCAAAAGCGGCGCTTTGCGCCTTTACGGAAGTATTTGCCGAAGAGTATAAAGACTCCTCTATTAAAATGAATTGCTTGTGTTTAGGTGCGGTCCAAACCAAAATGCTCGAAAAGGCATTCCCCGGTTTTAAAGCGGAAATATCACCAAAAGAAATGGGTTCTTATATATTTGACTTTGCTCGTAAACAAGGAAGATTTTTAAATGGAAAAATCATCCCTGTTTCATTGAGTACTCCATAATTTATTTTTCAGTTTTTTTGTTGTATCTTAGATTACAATTATTTAACAAATGAGACTCCTTTATCTCGTATGGTTTTCTTGCTTATTCATAACGCCTTCTGTTATGTCACAAGATATACATTGGTCACAATTCAATGATAATCAATTGTTTCAAAATCCGGGTCACGCAGGTCATTTTGATGGAGACTATCGGTTTATTGCAAATTATAGGGATCAATGGCGAAGTGTAACCGTACCATTTAGTACAATGGCCATGTCCATTGATGGCAAGTTTAAAAATTTAGGAATCGGAGTTAATTTGTTTAACGATCAAGCTGGAGACGGAAAATTTAGGACTGTAGAAATGCAGGGAAATCTTTCATATGCGATAAAACTTACGTCTGATTCAACTCATGTTATTCGGCCGGGTATAAATTTCGGAATGAATCATCGTCAAATCAATTGGGATGCCTTATACTTTGACAGTCAATACAATGGTTACGTTTTTAACCCAAGTGCTCCTTCTAACGAAACATACCAGAGCTCAAGAAAAACAAATATGTCAACTGGAGCAGGATTAGTTTATGAATATTTTAGGGACAACAGATTTAAAGTATTAGCCGGAGTTGGCGCGTTCAACTTAAATCGCCCGAATCAGGGTTTTTATGACCTAGAAATTCCAAGAGAAATTCGATATAACTCCTTTGTCAAAGGCACCTTTCAACTCAATGAAAAATGGGACATTATTCCGAGTGCTCAATTTTCTAGTCAAGGTGTATACAAAGAATTGGTAATTGGAGGGTCGGGTAAATATTATTTAGAACGAAAGAAAGATGTATACTCCGCATTATATGGAGGGGTTTGGTTTAGAAACAAAGATGCCGCATATCTTTCATTTGGATATGACTATCAAGATTTATTCGTGGGAATAAGCTATGATATCAATTTTTCGAAGCTTGTTCCTGCAAGCCGCTTAAGAGGGGGCATCGAATTTGCTGTCCGTTACATTATTCGAAAATTCAAACCAAAACGCATTATTCATAGAGTATGCCCAGACTATATTTAATTGTTTTTTTTATTGCCATTTGTTTTGCAGGATCTTCTCAGAACAAATTAAAAAAGATTATTTCATTTGCTGACGAGCAATACGAACAAGGTGATTATTATTATGCGTTGGATTACTATAAGCAAGCCCTTGAGCAAGACTCGAATTCTATAGAGTTATTGTGGAAATATGCCGAAACCCAAAAAGCATATAAAAATTATGTCGAAGCTGAAAATTACTATGGGAAAGTATACGCACGAGAACAAACGACAATATATGAGAACAGCCTGCTCAATTTGGGGTTAATGCAAAAGCAGAATGGAAATTACAAACAAGCCTTAAAAACTTTTAAACTTAGCGCAAAGAAACTAGAAGGAAAAAGAGCTTCTTGGTTTTACAAAAAATCTGTGAGAGAAGTTGAATCTACCAAATGGGTATTAGAAAACAAAACTGAGGACTTGGATTCACTAATACATTTGCCCTTAACGGTTAACTCTTACAATGCTGAGTTCCCACATGACTTTAAAGACAATAGACTTGTTTTCTCATCCTTGAAAGCCGATTCTTTAAGCAATAAAGAGGAGGTATATAGCAAATCGTACAGAAATAAGATTTATTATTCAGAGCGTGATAGTCTCGGTAAATTTAAAGATTATAAAGTGAATGAAGACCTCCTCAATAATGAAAACAATTATGGAAATGGATCATTTTCAAGTGACGGCACAAAATTTTATTACAGTACCTGCAACGATAACGGATTTAGTTACACCTGTAAAATACTAGTTACAAGTTATATCGACGGTAAATTTCAGGTTATCGATACATTAGGTTCCTCTATAAATCAAAACGGCAAGAATAGTACAATGCCTAGAATCGCTAAAATAGACGGCCTTGACTATCTTTTCTTTTGCTCGAATAGAAGAGGGAGTGTTGGGGGGTTAGATATTTGGGTAGCACAAAGTATAGATGGAATCCAATTTAAGGAGCCTCGTAACATATCCACAATTAATACCTTTGAAAATGAAATTTCACCATGGTATGACAGCAACGAAAATAAATTGTTCTTTTCCTCAACATGGCATGATGGTTTTGGTGGTCAAGATGTTCATTATAGTGATTATGTTGATGGCGTATTCTCTAGTCCAATGAATGCACTTGAACCAATCAACAGTCCAGCGAATGACATGTATTATTTTAAGCATGATGACACTACCTATTTGGCATCCAATCGATTAGGTGGTTACTATTCAAAAAACCCCACCTGCTGTAGCGATATTTATATGGATTACCCGGAAATTGAAGTGGTTACAGAAACAACTGAAGACACTATAGAAATTACAGAAATCATAACGAAAATTTTACCTATCACCTTATACTTTAGAAATGACGAGCCCGACGCCTCGACTATGAAAACATCAACTAAACAAAACTACTTCGATACATATAAATTATATGTAGATCGTTATAATTACTATAAAACTGAGGTCGCCAAAGGTTTAGGTCAAGATGATTCGAGGAAGTTAGTAAATGAACTTGTTGATTTTTTCTCTAATCAAGTTGATAAGGGCATTTCCGATTTAGAATTATTTAAAACCATGATATTGGATGAATTAAGGACGGGTTCAGAGGTCTCAATATTCATAAGAGGATTTGCAAGTCCTGTTGCCAATACCGCATACAATATAAACTTAACAAAACGGAGAATATCCTCATTAATTAACTATTTCAAAGAAGTAGATGAAGGTGTGTTTAAAAAATATTTGGACGACGCATCGTTGGTTAAAGCGAAACTTTCATTTGCATATGCTCCATTTGGAGAATATGCCGCAGATCAGAACACAAGCGATGATGTTGTGATTCAAAACGAATCTGTTTTTTCTAAAGCTGCAGGTATAGAAAGAAAGATTGAAATCGAGAGTATGACCATTAAAAGAAATAAAACCGTATTTCCTTTGGAGTCTGAGTATTTAGTGCAAAATTTAAAAGAAAGTAAAAGTGGTGACATTCTTAGTACTTCTTTCGTAGTTAAAAATACGTCTAACACTAAAATAAAGCTAGACATCAAACAAGACAATAAATTTTTAAAAATTAAAGAAGGAGACACCGAGTTATTACCTAATAAAACGAGTACTATACGGGTGCTATTTGACACTAAAAACCTCACTGGGCATCAATCTCAGTCTTTTAAAGTGTCTGTTGAAGGTTATGAGGGACAACTAACGTTCTTCGTTAATACTGAACTAAAATAATTCATTCAAAATTCTGAGAAATACATTTTTGTATTGATCTCATCTTTTCCACTTCTAAAGCTAATTTAGGTTGGTCAAAAGACATGTCATTGATGTCGTTTAAAGGAATTAAATGAATATGGGCATGAGGAACCTCAAGACCTATAACGGTCATTCCTACCCGCAAACACGGGATGGATTTTTCAATAGCTCTCGATGTTCTTTTTGCAAAAACAATAAAATCCCGCAGCGTATCGTCGTCTAAATCATAAATTTTATCTTGTTCCATTTTTGGAACAACCAAGGTATGCCCCTCTTTTAAAGGATTAATATCCAAAAAAGCGTAGAAGTTTTCATCTTCTGCGATTTTATATGAGGGCAAATCGCCTTTTATGATTTTAGTGAAAACCGTTGACATTAGCGTGAGATTTCACAAATCTCAAATTTTAAGGAACCTCCAGGTGTTTTAATTTCGGCAATATCACCCACAGATTTACCAACCAATCCCTTTCCAATAGGGGATTCTATTGATATCTTTTTAGCTTTCAAATTCGCTTCATTTTCAGCCACTAATGTATATTCAATCTCCATACCATTAACAACATTTCTAATTTTAACCTTTGAAAGAATATACACTTTCGAAGCGTCAATGTTAGTATCATCAATCAATCGTGCATTGGCAATTACATTATCTAGCTTAGAGATTTTCATTTCCAAAATCCCTTGAGCCTCCTTAGCAGCATCATATTCAGCATTTTCAGATAAGTCTCCCTTATCTATTGCCTCACCTATCTGAGCAGAAATAGCCGGCCTTTGAACCATTTTTAATTCTTGTAACTCATCCTTTAGGCTTTTTAAACCCTCAGCGGTATAATAATTAATCTTCGACATAATATCGTAGTAAAAAATTTAAATAACAGGATTAAATCCTATTCCAATAAAATCAACGGATTTATTTTAAGCTTATTGTTGCCCCTATCGTGTGAATTGTTCCGAAAACACCTGCAAAACGCGCGCAATACTCTAGACCTAAAGCTGTTTTGTTTTTGCCTACAAGCGCATCTATTGAAAAACCAGCTGATGGACCAATCAATGCATTAGAACGGTTTTCAACTGACAATATGTTTTTTTCATATACATAACCCGCTCTTAAATTAAAAGCCATTTTATCATTGGTCATACCATAATCGACTCCTAAACGATATTGATCATTAGAAAAAGAATTAGCAGTAAATCCAAGTGCGATGTTTAACATGTTGCTTTCATTGAAAATGATATCATATGATCCCCCAATACACAATAGAGAAGGCATTTCAAAAGTTGCTGATCGCTCTTCCAATGACGCTATAAAACCAGTTGAAGTATATTCTACTTGTTGAGCTAATCCATCTCCTCTATATCGCATAACAGGACCAACATTTTTTAGAGCAATACCAAATTTGAATTGATCTTGTTCACCAGTAACATAACGTATTCCAGCATCAATAGCAATACCATTAGCCTTCATGTTAGACATGCTCTCTGATATTACTTTGAAATTAATGCCACCATAAATACTTGAAGAAAACTTTCTAGCATAACCTACATTAAAAATGTTAGTTCGAGGAGAAAAGAATCCAATATTACCTTCAGGGTTTTCCACAGTAGTAATTGGAATATCACCAAAATTCATAGACTGAACACTAACAGCAATAACCCCATTTTCAGAAATACGCTGTGCGATCCCTGCAGAATTAAACGAAATACCTGCCGAACCCATCCAATTGCTATAATTAAATTTAATTTGCGTTTTATCAGTAAACGCCAAACCAGCAATGTTTGTATAAGTCGCTTCCAAACCATTGATTTGAGCATATCCAGCATCTCCCAAGGCTGAACTTCGGGCCCAAGGATTTACCAATAAATGAGCAGCTCCTGCAGAACCTACACGATCTTCGTTACCCGCATGTAAAGCTGGTATTACTAAAAGTGATAAAAAAGTAATAATCAATATATTTTTCATAATTGTATAATTCTAATTTTCTTAAATAAGTTCTATATACCTTGTAAATCCACTTGTCTCATTCCGCAGAAGAACTTCAATACCCGTTCTCCGATTCCTGGGACTTGAACATGTATCAAATAGATGCCGGAAGCAATTGGAATAGCCTTGAAATTAGTCAAATCCCAATCCAAAGAGGTCACAGGACTGTCCTTATCAAAGGACCTTACAAGTTTTCCACTTACAGTATATATATCAACCGTACATCGTTCTGGTAGATTCGTGATTTTTACTTTCGTTTCTAATCTTGTTCTCTCGTATTGTGAAAATGCATAGTATGGATTTGGAACAACGTTAATCATATCCAATGCTTCTTTGAGCTGATCCTCTGATTCTGTTACCGTTGAGATGTCATCCATCTTCCAAGAATACATTGGCTTCCCATCATTTTCTCCAGTTGCCACGTAATCCTTA
>CAJQPH010000234.1 GCA_905480165.1 uncultured Flavobacteriales bacterium | reverse complement strand
AAATCAATGATTCAAAGGGTTTATGAGGGAGCTATGCGTTCTTTAAAAATAGATAAACTTGTTGTCGCTACTGATCACCAAAGAATAGTAGATGAGGTTGAATCTTTCGGGGGAAATGTAATGATGACCTCTTCAAGTCATATTTCAGGAACAGAGCGCTGCATTGAGGTAGCAGAGAAACACGATGATTTCGATGTTTTAATAAACATTCAAGGTGATGAGCCATTGGTGGATGTCGCTCAGATTGAGCAGCTCATTGATGCTTTTGACGAAGATCAGGTTCAAATAGCAACACTCGCATCCAAAAATATCAGCAGCATTGAGCTTTCAAATCCAAACCGTATCAAAGTCATTACTGATGCCCAAAGCAATGCTCTATATTTTAGTCGAAGTGTCATACCGAATAACTCAAAGCAAGACCAAATTTATTCCTACTTGAAACATATTGGACTATATGCGTTTACTAAGCAGTCTCTGAACAGAATTTCATCAATGACTTCATGCGAAATAGAAAGAGCGGAGTCATTAGAACAGTTGAGATGGATGTATCATGGTGAAAAAATAAGAGTGGTCCAAACTACTATTGAAACACCGAATATTGATGTGCCTGAAGATGTTGAAAAGGTTTTGAGTCTGTTGAGGAAATAGCATAAATGATTCGATTTTCTTTTTAACTTTGAGTATGACGAATTTAGATAGCATATTATTTGATCTATTGGTCCATCATAATTGTGTGATTATTCCAGAATTTGGTGGTTTTATCGCCAAACGGGTTTCGAGTCAAATTGATTTTGAAAAAGGAATCATTCATCCGCCCTCCAAGCACCTTCTGTTTAATAGGTTTCTTACAGCTGATGACGGCCTTTTGATCTCATCGTTTGTCCAATCTCAAGAAGAGGATTACGATTCAATTAAATTTAAGCTTTCAAGCTTTGTTACCGAGCTAGACAAAAGACTCAGTAATGGGGAAGAGGTTTCGTTTAAGCACATTGGGACACTGCGGCGTTCTGAGAATGGGAATTACACTTTCAAGCAAGACAGATCTTTTAATTTACTTGCAGATGCATACGGACTGAAAGAATTAGATTTTGTTTCTGTTCAGGAGGTTGAAGAAGAAAAAGAGGAGGTCATTATTGATGAAACTCCTTTGATAGAGCTGAAAAAAAAGAAATCAATTGGTGCGAAAAAGATTTTAAGATATGCCGCTGCAGTATGTATATTGCCGCTTGCGTTTTATAGTTTTTGGATACCATTCAAATCTGATTTTTTTAGCTCAGGAATGATTTCTGTAAATGATTTTAATCCGTTTTATAAAAAAGAGATTGGACGTTATGAGCCTGTCCCTTCAAAGCACATAATCAAGGAGCAAAAAAAGGAAGATGCACAAGTAGTATCTGCAGAGAATCAGTCACAACAGCGGGAAGAAACTTCTCCTATTGATAAAACCGTAACTGTCGAAGATTTAAAATCAGAGCAAGTGGTTTTAGCTACTGAATCAATTGCAAAATCAACATATCATAAACAATTTATCGTGGGTTGTTTTGCTGTAAAAGAAAATGCAATCAATTTCAAAAACAAAATAGAGGCCGATGGATTTGTTCCTGGGATCAGTAAATCTGGACGATTATTTAGGGTTTCAATGGGAGTAACGTATTCGGCTGAAGAGTATGACCGATTGGTATCGTCAGTTCGGTCGAAAGGATATAATGGATGGACTTTAAAAACAAAATAAACATGAATTATAGAATAGTATTAATTGCAATTTTTTTCAATTGCGCATTAGCTTCTGCTCAGAACGTTACAAATGTTGAAGGGAGTAAATATATTTTCAAAGAGGTTATTCGTCACGATGATTCTCCTGTAGAAAGTCAGGGTCGGACAGGAACTTGTTGGAGCTTTTCGGCGCTTTCTTTTTTAGAATCCGAAATAATGCGTGTCAATAAAACGGACAAGCCCGTTGTGCTTTCAGAAATGTTTATTGTGAGAAAGGCATACGAAGCCAAAGCAAAAAAATTCATCCGTATGGATGGAAGAACCAATTTTGGAGAAGGAGGAGCCTTTCATGACATACCATATGTTATTAAGAATTTCGGAATTGTCCCTCAAGATGTTTACACGGGATTAGAGAAAAAATCTGACAGTTATAATCATGGAGACATGTTTAAAGACCTGAACCGTATTGTAGGAGATGCGAGATCGCAAGGCAATGGGATACAGCAATCCTGGGTTGATGAATATAATGCAACGCTTGATGAAAATATCGGGGAGCTCCCAGAAACATTCAAGTATAAAGGAGAAAAGTATACAGCCATTACTTTTTACAACTCTTTGGGGATTGACATGAATGATTATGTCTCTATTACTTCTTTTACAAACCATCCTATGTATAAAACATGTATGCTTCAAATCCCAGACAATTGGTTATGGGAAGAAAGCTACAATGTGTCGATTGACGAAATGTACGCTGCTACCTTAAATGCATTAAAAAGTGGCTACACTGTTGCTTGGGGAGCTGATGTGTCGGAAGAAGGCTTCAGTTTTAGAAATGGGCTTGCGGTTGTGCCTCTCGATAAAGATAAAGTGATCGTTGAAGGAGAAGACAATAGTAATTTTTCAGATGCTGGAGCAGATAAAAAATCTACCATTTTTACTCGACCAGATTCTGAGGTTATTGTAACCCAAGAAATGAGGCAAAAGGGCTATGATGAAAAGGAAACCACAGACGATCATGGCATGCATATAGTTGGCCTTTATAAAGATGCGAAAGAAAGAAACTTTTTTCTAGTTAAAAACTCATGGGGTACTTCAAATTACCCAAAAGGGTATCTATTTGTGTCTGAACCTTACTTTAAATTAAAGACCATTAATATTTATCTTCACAAAGAAGGAGTTCCTGACATGTTACGGTCAAAACTAGGATTTTAGATTAATTACAAATACTTAGTGTCATTATTACACTTATTTGATTAAATTTGTTTCATAAGTCATGCATCGGTTTAAATTTATGTAGATATGAACTCAAAAAAAATTATAGGCGTTAACGGGTTTGGAAGAATAGGAAGATACTTTACCAGACTGGCTATTCTTGATCCAGAAATAGAAATTGGACTTATTAACGATTTGTCTGATATCAACACCTTAATGCATCTTTTTAAATACGACAGTGTTCATGGTCGATTCAATCTTGATTTTGAAATAGAAGGGGATCTTGTGCGGTTTTCAAATGGGAAAACGGTTGCGTTCTCAAAACAACGCGACCCTTCAGGTATCAGATGGTCTGATTTTAAAGTTTCAACCGTCGTTGAATGTACGGGTTTATTTCTCACAAGTGAGCTTGCATCCAAGCATTTTATAGGGGGAGCTCGAAAAGTGGTTCTATCCGCTCCGGCCAAGGACGATAATATTAAAACTATTGTTCTCGGTGTCAATGATGATTTGCTGACTGAAAATGATCGAATTGTATCGAACGCCAGCTGTACGACAAATAATGTAGCACCATTAATAGAAGTGATGCAAACTTTATGTGATATTGAGCAAGGATATATCTCGACAATTCATAGTTATACTTCAGATCAAAGGCTTCACGATTCACCCCACAAAGATTTGAGAAGAGCGCGGGCTGCTGCTCACTCTATAATTCCTACCTCAACGGGGGCTGCTAATGCTATTGTTAAAATATTCCCAAAGTTGGAGGGCGCTATTGCAGGAGGAGCGATTAGAGTTCCTGTTTCAGATGGCTCTATGACTGAGATAACGCTTATCGTCGACAAAAA
>CAJQPH010000233.1 GCA_905480165.1 uncultured Flavobacteriales bacterium | reverse complement strand
ACCCAGATTATAGTGTATATAGGGATGGAAATATTATACACAAAGTCGGGAAAATGGATGTCTATTTTTTTCCAATGATTGGTGAGGGCAATCAGTCCCATTAATATAATTGCAATATCTAGAATAATTGGAAATAAAAATTTTATGAAACGATTCAGAAGGGCTAGAAATGCCCTGAAATATATCGCAATGTGAATGGAAAAAGAAAATATTTTTGCATTCTTCTTTGAAAAGTGCTTTTGGGCAAAAATAACCATGGCCTTGTAGAAAATAAAGACATAATTTACTGAGCTTTTTTTTGTGCTTTCTCCTTTGTAGTGGATGATTGAGGTTTCGGGGTAATAATAATTATTGTATCCTTCTTGGGTTATTCTGTATGAAAAGTCAATATCTTCTCCATACATAAAAAATGATTCATCAAGCAAGCCCATTTTATCCCCAATCTCTTTTCTAAATAATAGAAAGGCACCACTCAATACGTCTACTTTATTTACATCATATTCATCTAAGTACCCCAAATGATAAATCCCAAAAAATTTAGATTTTGGAAACAAAGAGGAGAGTCCAAAAATCTTAAAAAAGGCAACCTTCGGGGTAGGTAAGCCTCTTTTTGATTCGGGCAAGAAATTTCCCTTGCCATCAACCATTCGAACACCTAGACCACCTGCATCTTTTTTTGAATCCATAAAAGCAATCACTTTTGAAAACGTATGTTCTTCAACTACGGTGTCAGGGTTTAATAGCAGTACATATTTCCCTTTTGCATTTTTAATGGCTTGATTATTCGCTTTTGAAAACCCATTATTGGTTTTGTTGGCGATGAGATCTACGCTTGGAAATTTGTTCTTAACCATTTCAACTGATCCATCTACACTATTGTTGTCAACTACAAAAACTTCAACTTTGGCTTTTTCCGCTGCAAGAAATACAGAGTTCAAACATTGTTCAAGGAAATATTCGACATTGTAATTGACAATGACTATAGATAAATCTATATCGGTTTCTTTACTTATCATCTTTAACAGCTATACAAGAGATTTCAATAGGTACGTCAAGCGGTAGTTTGGAAACCTCAACGGTTTCTCGTGCAGGATAGACATCATTAAAATAACTTGAATATATTTCATTCACAGTAGAGAAGTCGCCTAAATCTTTAAGAAAAATACTGCATTTGACAATTTGATTCATTTGCATGCCTGCGGACTCTATTAATGCTTTGATATTTAGCATGACCCTATTTGTCGCTACTTGAATATTTGCTTGTTCAATCTGGCCAGTTTTTGGGTTTAAAGGAATCTGTCCACTAATAAAAAGTAAGTTTCCTTGAAGTATAGCCTGGCTGTAAGAGCCTACGGGAGATGGAGCATCCTCTATTTGAATTGCTTTTTTACTCATATTTAGTCAAATGAATTTACTTACGTTTGTACTTTACAAAGAAACGACAAAAAGACGAAATGAAAATATTGTTAATTGATTTTTACGATTCTTTTACATTTAATCTAAAACATTACTTAGAAACTCTTCATCAAAGCGTAGAAGTTATTCGTCATGATGAAATAAATGACATCAACATTTTGTCCAATTATTCTCACATTATTCTTTCACCAGGTCCAGGTATGCCAAAAGACAAATCAAACATGTTTGAATGTATTAACTACTGCGATGGAAAAACCCCCTTACTTGGAATTTGTTTGGGTATGCAAGCCATTGGTCAGTATTTAGGAGGCGAATTAAAAAACATGAAAGAAGTAAGGCATGGTGTTTCTGAAAATATTCTGGTTTCTGGTGGTGTGCTTTTTGATAGGATTCCAATTCGGTTTTCTATTGGACTTTATCACAGTTGGGTTCTCGATAAAATTCCTCGTAAATATGTAGATGCTGTATTGGAACATAATGGGTCTATAATGGGCATATCAGATCCAAAAAGAAAATTGTTTGGTGTGCAATTCCATCCAGAGTCTGTCTTATCTGAATATGGAAAAGAGCTGTTATCAAACTTTTTAAATCAGCATTAATTTAAATTGATCAATTCAGAAAATATATTTTAATATTTTGCAAACTATTCTATTGCGTTGTTGTTTATTCAAAAAAATCAAATCATGCGTTATTTACTTCTTCTTTTTATATTTCTTTCTGGTTTGTCATATGGTCAGTCCACCCGTATCGAAGGTCGGGTGTTTGATGCCTTGAACAACAATTCTTTAGAATTTGCAAAAGTTCAGGTTTTGAACATGTCCAAAGGAGCCATTACGGACGAGACAGGTTTTTTTAGAATTGACGGTTTAGAACCGGGGGTTTATTCCTTTAAGGCAGTAATCTCTGGATACAATACGTTATTTGTCAATGAAATCACCATTACTCGGTCTCGTGTTGAACAATTAGAGTTTGCTATGGAGAAATTGGTCCTTGAGCAGGATGAAGTGGTTGTAAAGGCTTCACCGTTTATTCGTAAAAAAGAATCGCCTGTTTCTTTAAAAACACTAAATGCTACTGAAATAGAACGATTACCAGGTGCCAATAGAGATGTAAGTAAGGTTATTGCTGCCCTTCCAGGAGTGGCATCTCGGGCCACCTTTCGAAATGATATCATTATCCGTGGAGGCTCACCAGGTGAAAACAAGTTTTATTTAGATGGAATAGAAGTGCCTAACATAAATCATTTTGCCACCCAGGGGAGTAGTGGAGGTCCAGTTGGTTTATTAAATGTAAATTTTGTTAGGGAAGTTGATTTTTATTCAGGTGCATTCCCGTCGAATCGGGCAAATGGCTTAAGCTCTGTACTCTCATTCAAACAAAAAGAAGGCAACAAAGATGGTTTAATTACTAATTTCGCATTAGGCTCAAGTGATGCAGCGCTAACGTTTGATGGTCCCATCGGTGAAAAAACAAATTTCATATTTTCTGCAAGGAGATCATATTTACAATTTTTGTTTGCGGCACTTCAGCTTCCTATTTTACCTACCTATAACGATTTTCAATACAAATTTACGTATAGACCTAATCAAAAAAATAAGATCTCCTTTATCGGTTTGGGAGCAATTGATGATTTCAATTTGAACGCAGGTGTCAACGATAACGTAACCGATGATGACACCCGTGAATTTAACAATTTCATTTTGGGTAACATTCCCCTGCAGGAACAATGGAATTATACTTTTGGAGTGAATTGGTTGCACTACTCCGAAAATTCGTATCAAAACATTGTGGTTAGTAGAAACATGCTGAATAACACCTCTTCGCGATATAAGGATTTGGTTGAAACTCCAGAGAATTTACTTTTGGATTACTCATCCTTTGAAGCTGAAAATAAGTTTCGATTTGAACATACCTACAACAAAAACGGATGGAGAATTAATGCTGGTTTAGGTTATGAATATGCCAGATATTATAATTCAACCTATAATAATGTTACTATTCAAGGGCAGCCTGTCGTCATTGATTATGAGTCTAACTTGTACTTAAGCAAGTTCGCTTTATTTTCACAAGTGAGTAAAGATTATTTAAATGAGAAGTTATTAACTTCTTTCGGTATTAGAACGGATTTCAGTAATTACTCGAAAAGTTTATCTAACCCATTAGAACAATTGTCTCCAAGCTTGTCTTTAAGCTATCGATTGAATGAAGCGTTGTCAGTTAATGCAAATATTTCTAGATATCATCAACTTCCTTCATACACCATACTGGGATATCGTGACGGCGACAACAATCTCGTGAACCTTAATAATGAT
Source organism: uncultured Flavobacteriales bacterium (assembly GCA_905480165.1). GTDB lineage: Bacteria > Bacteroidota > Bacteroidia > Flavobacteriales_D > Crocinitomicaceae > UBA952. The sequence continues at coordinate 8,036 of CAJQPH010000233.1, read as the reverse complement.
GTGAAATATATAAGAGCCGATCATATGGTTTTTGGCTTAGAATATTTAACTGATTGGAAGTCTAGGTTCACCTTAGAGAGCTTTTTAAAGCATTACAGCAGATATCCATATTCTTTAAAGGATTCTATTAGTCTTGCTAATATAGGGTCAGATTTCGGCGTAGTGGGTAATGAAGAGATTACTTCTACATCGACAGGTAGAGCATATGGTTTGGAGTTCTTATATCAGCAAAAGTTAATAAAAGGGTTTTATGCCATTTTGGCTTACACTTTAGTCAATTCTGAATTTAAAAATAATACTGATGATTTTGTTCCAACGGCTTGGGACAGCAAACATATTGTTTCCCTAACAGGAGGGAAGAGGTTTAAAAAAGGATGGGAGATAGGCTTTAGGTGGTTGTTTTCAGGTGGATCGCCATACACGCCTTATGATATTGCGACTTCAAGTATAAAGCAGAATTGGGATATTAATGGATTGGGACTTTTAGATTATAGCCAGCTCAATACACAACGGGAGTCAAATTTCCATCAGTTAAACATTAGGGTGGATAAAAAACTATTCTTGAAAAAGTTCTCATTGAATTTTTATCTTGATATCCAAAATGCGTATGGGTATCAGGCAAAGCTTGCTCCAGTTCTTTTAGTTGAAACAGATGAAAATGGTTCACCAGTCGAGGATCCGGATGATCCTAGCCGTTATTCTACAAAATTGATTGATAATGCTTCTGGTATAATTCAGCCTACGATAGGTATCATCATTGAGTTCAAGGCTAAAAAATAAGTCTCGATTTTAGAGAATGCTATGCTTCACAATTTTGGTGGTTAAGGCACCATTCATAATATTGATGTAATAGATTCCTGAGGATATTTCTTCATCCAGAATGTACATATTGATTCCATTTTTGACCTCTACGGGCTTCTTTAAAACAACGTTACCTTTGGTGTCTAAAACCCTGATTGAAGCTTCACCAGTGATTCTTTGATCATTCAAAATTAAATGAATATTCCCATCACTTGGGTTAGGGTAGATGGTGAAGTAGCTCGATTCGTTATTTTCACAATTCACATTGATAATGTTAAAAGTCTCAGTCGCTCCATCAATATCGGTTTGTGTCAAACGGTAATAGTTGTTTCCTGAAACTGCATTTTCATCAAAGAAAAAGTAGCTGATCTCTTCGTTACTGTTCAGGGCAGCATCCTGCATATTAATTATGGCCCACTCTTCTCCATCTCTTGAGTATTCAAGAATGAAATGAGAGCTGTTGTATTCTGATTCTGTCTGCCACATGATTTCTACACCGTTATCTACACAATTCCCATTAAATGTAGAAAGCTCGACGGGTAGGGGGTTGTTGTCTTTGTCTCCTCCAGCACCAAAGTGGCTAAACCCAATGCCTGATGCAGTTACTGTAAAGTCCGAATTATTTCCAGTTGCACTAACGTGTGTCAGTGAGGTCCAGCTAATGTGATTGAGATCAGCCGTATTCGAACCAGCGCTTTTTATGATTCGAACTTTTGTATAATCATTTGCAACACTTAATGTATTCATGTGAAGTGTAAGATTGTATGCTGCTGAATTAATGGATGTGTTGTAATTGTCATTTGTTGGATTAATTTCCCAGTAACCTTCATCTTCGTAATTTTGAATGAGTTGACCGTCGCCAGTAACTAACGGAAGTCCGTCAGCGTAACTTTGCCCATTAGGATTGGTAGGTAAACCTGATACGTATGTCGCCGTTAAATGTTGATCTGTTCCAGGTGCACTCGTAAAGTTTATGGTAATGTCTCGAATTACAGAGCTATTTCCCACGGGGAAAAATGAAGATCCAATGGCATCGGCAAAATATCTTCTAAGCGGCCCTAATACGGTTCCAGTGGTGTAAGTCAATGATCCAGGATTCGCGCTGCTTGTTCCAATTGTGAACACAGAGCTATTTGAAATATTTCCAGAACTCATGGTTAAAGTAGCAATTACACTTACTTCTTGTGCAATTTGAAGAGCAGATCCGTTGTTAAGAGTAAGGTTGTTAAATGTAATCGGTGAGCCAGTAATACTTTGAGTTGTTGAACCATTAAATTGAACTGTACTAGAACTTGCGTTAACAATACCATTATTAATTAGGTCTCCTGCGAGGTTAATCGTTCCATCGAGAGTGACTCCAGCACCCGAACCAATAGCAAGTGTATTAATGGTTTGATTAGAGAAAATCGAGTTGTCGGTACTCACACATAACCCAGCTTCTGTATTTGAAAGAATAAATACATCCTCTCCAGGTAGAGGAGTGTTAGCATCTTGTTTGAGCCATTTAAATCCATCCCATTTATACCAGTTTTGTGGAATATTGGAATCTGTATTTGCCAATCCACCCCACAACCAAGAATTATTGGCTTCTAGCTGCGGTGAAATTGATGTCGTGTTCGGTTGATTAAACTTGGCAACTACAACAGAAGTTTGACCATCACATGCACCATAAGTATTGATATATGAAATGTTTTGATCTTGGTTAAAGGTGTTAGAGGTAAATGTTGAGAAATATTCACCAGGATCACTAAAAAAACCATTTCCACCGACAAATCCCCATTCACCATAAAAGATGCCGCTTTGAGAGTCTGTTACGAGATCAACAGAAATTTCTCCACACGTACTATCATTTGCTAAATTGGTTGTAGTAACTATGCTCGGACAAATAGGTGTAATACTAAAATCATCGATTCCCATTCCGTCATCAGATCCGGATACATTAACATCCAACCATCTAAAACAAATTGTTCCGCCTGCAGGAATATCTATACCAAAAATGGTGTCTGATATTACTGCTGAGTGTTGAAGGCTTCCACTATTTGAGGCTTGTCCTGGATTGGTGTAATCTAATCCATCAAAATCAACCCAAGTAGCAGACCCGTCATCGATACCTGAAGCATCAAGACTGTATTGAAAATTTAACTGGTCAGAACGATTGTTAGAGGCAACTCTCCACGTTTCACCCGTGTATTGAACCGCTAAATTGGTTAAAGCACCACCGACCTCATTTTTAAATTTCACACCAAATCCAGGTAGTAATGAATTCGTACAAAGACCACCCAAGGCACGATCGCCATTCGTTCCAAAGCTGTAGCTGTCTCCGGTATTGGAACTACCGGTGCCTGACCTATATGTGTTGTTAGCATTATTATCTGTTTCGTAAAGCGACCATCCGTTTGGAAGAGTGGAAGATGTTCCTGATGAAGCCAATGAATTAAAGTTTTCGATTTCACTTGATCCAATAGCGGTTAATAGGATTAAATTTCCAGTAGTTGAGTAAGCTGTACTTACAACTGACCATGAGGAGTTTCCTCCTGCATTCGCACTACGTATTCTGTAATAATAAGTCGTCAACTCATTTAAACTGGTAAAAACATATGAACTTGTCGTAGAGGTTAATGCAGATTGTGAAGCTACGATAGTTGAAAAGTCTGTATTCTCTGATAATTGAATTTCATATGTAAATGATTCTCCACCGCCTGCTGAAGGGATCGTCCAGTTTGCGGTTATTGATGAAATGGTTGCTCCTGAGCCATTGGAAACAGCTGGAGGGTCTTGAAGTGTCGTAAATATGGCATCGTTTGAGTAAGCTGTGCCAACGGAGTTTGTTGCGTAGGCACGATAAAAATACAAGGTGTTTTTTGTTAAGCCTGAACGCAAATGACTAAATGCACTAACGGATGTTCCTCCTTCATCAAGGCCATTTGAAACCGGTGTGGGAGAGGTTGACCATAATGTTCCACGATTCGTTATACTTGCCCCTCCATCCGAGATAACTTTTCCTCCAAGTACAGCTGAAGTACTTCCAATTGATGATATACTAGGACTAGTGTCCAAAGTTGGGATGGAAACAATGGCTTGAGGAGTTCCAACGACGGTATTTGAAGCATCACCGTTTCCTATTGCATTTATTCCTCGTATCTGTACGCTATATGAGGTGCCATTTGTCAAACCAGTAATTAATATTGGTGATGAAGTGGTTCCTGCACTTATCCAATTCAAACCATTATTGATTGAATATTCAAAGTCAGTGATAGGCGACCCTCCATCATTTCCAGGTGTGAAATTCACTAATAATTGTTCATTACCCTCATCGATAGAACTTATCGATGGAGATAAAGGAGCTGTTAGGGCAACACCGGAAACGGTTACATTATCTAATTGAATATACTCGTTACCTGCATTGTTAATAATAGCTACACGAATTTGCAATGAGGAGCCATTAAGAAGTGTTTGTTGAGCTGTCAAAGATGTAAAGTCATTTGAAGTAGATCCGTTTATATCAAATTGGGTCCATTGTCCACCGTCAAGGCTATACTCGGATGTAGTAGCGTCAGAATCTTCTAAATTTCCTGTTTCAGAAAGGTCGAGTTGGATAGATATATCCACAAATGACGAAATATCTATACTTGGTGATATCCAATAAACCAAACCATCTAAGTCACGACCTTCCATTACTCCGTTCCTGACCTTGAAATAATCCGTGCTTGCTGTAAATAAACCTGAGCTTACATCAATGCTCCAAGATACTCCAGCCACATCAAATATTGGCGAACCATTATTCGTTCCCGTGACGCCCTTGTTTTCTTGATTTGAAAAAGGTTCTGAATAAATAGTTTGTTGTCCAAAACTCACAACAAACTGAAAAATAAATATAAAGATAACACCGAAACCCTTTAGGGGAGTAATGTTACATTTGTATTTAGTTTTAGTCTTCATAACTTAGATTTAAACGCACAAAATAACAAAAGGTTGTACCAGAATCCGTTACAATTAGTAGTAAAATAACAACATTACATGAAATTACTTAGAGGGAATAAGTATTTATTACCATTCGTTGAGTATTTAGTGCTAGACAATTAATATAAAACACAAACCAATCACTCACTAATGATTATAATAATAACCTAAAAGTCATTATGTTATAAAAATTGAGTGTTCGATATAAAGATATGGTACTTTACCGAATAATGTGTTTTTTAGAAATATGGTTTTTATTCATTTCGATTTCTACGCTGTATAAACCAGATTTTATTTTTTCATTCAGGTAGAAAATATTTATTCCCTCAGCAATTTCTATTTCTTTCCTTAGAACAATACTCCCCATAAAATTATAGATGCGAAGAAAGGAATTTTTATATTCTTTTGGTGAATTAACATAAATACTAAATTCATTTGAACTTGGATTGGGATAAGTGCTTAAAACGAAAGGGTGGTTCTGTGAACAACTTACATTTATGGCGTTATAGGTTTTAGAAGTTCCATCAATATCTACCTGTGTTAATCTATAATAATTGTATTGTCCTTGGGCATGTTCATCAGTGTATTTGTATTCAATCAATTCTGAACTTTGTCCGGCAGCGTCAATGGAGTATATAACATCCCAGTGATTTCCATCTCTAGATTGTTCTATGTCAAAATAAGAGCTATTGTATTCCGATGCCGTTTGCCAAGTTAAGTCAACACCTCCATTATTACAGCTTCCGTTGAAAGAAATCAATTCTACTGGCAATGCATTTCCGTCATCAGAACCTGCACCAAATTTACTAAATCCTGTTGCGGATGCAGTGATGGTAAAGTCTGCAGCACTTCCTGAAGATGAAAGCAAATCCAATCCTGTCCAAGTGGCATGATCAAGACTACTATTCTCCGAACCCGCACTTTTAATGATTCTCACTTTTGAAACATCGGTAGGTTGAACCGTAAGTGCTTTACAGCGGAGCGTGATTTCGTATGCCGCACTATTAATCTCCGTAGACTCATAAAGTCCACCAGTAGGATCGATATTCCAATGTCCATCAGCGCTATAATTTTGAATCAATTGATTATCACCAGTAACCAATGGAAGCCCACTATATGAACCATCTGATCCACCTAAAGTAGGAGCTCCAGCTACATAAGAAACAGTTAAATACTCATCAGTACCAGGTACTTGTGTAAAGTTGATGGTTACATCTCTCAAATTAGAACTTGTTCCCACAGGGAAGAAAGTTGAACCTGTCGCATTCGCAAAATATCGTCGCAATTTACCCGTAACAATTCCTGAGGCATGACTCAATGTACCGGGATTTGAACTATTCACTCCTAAAACAACAGGTTGTGAATTCACAATATTTCCTTTTGTCATCGTCAATGTATTTCTGATATCTGTTTGAGTTGATATGATTGCACTACCACTCGACTTATTCACGGTCAAGTTATTAAAGTTTATCGTTCCCGTACCACTAATCGTTTGGTCAGCTGAACCACTTAATGTTACCGTACCCGTACCACCTTGCATTGTTCCATCGTTTGTAATGTTACCCGTAATTGAGGTATTTGTAGAGCCAAGGTCGAAAGAACCACCTTGAATATTCAAGTCGCCAATGGAGCTCGCTGTGTTATTTAAAGTGTTATTCACACAAACACCAGTCGTTGGTAAAACATAAATTTTACTTCCGGCGTCAGGGTAACTCGAGCTTTGAACTGCCCATTTTGATCCATCCCATTTGTACCAATTGGTACCGTTGGTCCACTCTGTACTTGAAACACCTCCCCAAGTCCATGAATCAGTATCCATTGATCCGGAAACAACTGGTTGATTAAACCTTATAGAAACTGCATTCGTTTTGCCTGAACACGCTCCTTGATTTTCTGTCCAAGTCATAATAATGTCATTATTAAAACCAGCCGGAAATGAAGTGAAAGTTTGACTGCCTTGAGTTGGGTCAAAAAACGTCGATCCTGTTATGTTTTCAGTCCATGATCCTGAAAGTGAATTCACTAATGTCACTGCGTATTCACTGACTCCGCAAGTAGATGAACCGGTAAAGTCTCCTGAGGTAATAACAGGAGCAGATGTTATGGTTCCTGATAAAGAAATGTTTTGATCGATAGCCGAAGTTGCCGAACAAGTAATACTACCTGAAGGTGTTCCAGATGCACTACTTGTCATTCTTGTATATATAGTTGTTGTAGAAACTGTTCCGTCGGTGGGCAAAAGGTTAATACTGCTCGAAAAGGTGCTGTTATCCTGAGATATTTCAAAGTCAGCAGGTGCATTAATTGTTATGCCATCACTATTTTTAATATAACTACCTGACACATCAAAGCTTTCAGAATTGCCATTATATCCGGAACAGGCTGTTAGATTAATAGAAGAAGTCGAAGCTGTTATTTCCGGTTTTTTTAACGTTATATAGTATGAATTTGAATAATTGGTGCAGGAGTTGTCACCTGTAGATCTTGCTTTAACATATAGTTTTCGATCTGTCGTTGTGAAAAAACCTCCATTAAAATCATTCCATTGTTGGGGGTTGGTATTCCAAGCATAAGCGTAGTCATCAGGATTAGCAGGATCTGAATCCCAAAAATAGCCTAGGGCATGTCCCGATCCTCCACCTTCATTTGGAGCTCCATTATTTACTCCTGAGCCATCATGTGGCCATGTCCATGAAACAGTTGAGTTTATAGTCATGCTACCACCTTCAGAAATAGAAGTGCCATCCATAGTCGCTGAAATATCTGCAGCATAACAGTCTCCCCAATAGGTGGTTACCACATTTGAATAATCATTGGTAGAAGAACACGATGTTTTTGCTCTAATGTATAAAGTTCCTATTCCAATACTTGGGCAGCAAGCCCCCCAAGAACCTGGGTTGTTTGTTGTTAAGGCTTGCCATGAGCCTCCAGTACCGTTCCATTGAAATTCATAGCTGTCAAAATCTGCACCGTCATAAGTCCAAGTGATCTCATTACCACGAATGATATTGTCATGTGAGGTAACGGTATTGCCCACAGGGCAAGATGCAGAAATACTAAAGTCATCAATGGCCATTCCATCATCGGCACCATCCGAATTTTGGTCTGTCCATCGAATCCAGATATAACCACCGTTTGCTATGGATAGCCCAGAAATAGTGTTGCTTATAGCTTCGGAATGTTGGAGGGACCCATTGTCAACGGCTTGTCCAGGATTGGCATAGTTTAAATCGTCAAAACTCGTCCATGTCCCATCACCTATGGATGTGGCATCA
>CAJQPH010000232.1 GCA_905480165.1 uncultured Flavobacteriales bacterium | reverse complement strand
ATTTCAAAACTCCAATTAGATAATCCTCCTTATCTTTGCATCAGCTTTGTAAAAGCATAAAAAATTAATTATGGCATTTTTAGATGAAAAATTTTTAGGGAATTCAGTTGAAGACTGGGGAATCGCAATTGGAATCGTATTGGGTTCTTTTATAGCAACTAAAATTGCGTATTGGGTTATTGCTAATGTTGTAAAAAGAGTCACTCAAAAAACAAAAACAAACCTTGATGATGTTCTCATTGAGACCCTAGAAAAGCCCATTATCTATTCGATTCTAATTGGTGGATACTGGATTGCTATTCATTATTTAGATTTATCTGGTAATCCAGGTTTCTTGGCTTTTCTTCAGGGCGTAGCAAATGTTTCTATTGTCCTTACCCTAACCTCTATCGTTTCGCGTGTCTTTGATGCATTGGTAACGGAGGTTGTCCAACCCTATGTGGAAAAGACGGATGGCGGGGCAGATAACTATATGCTTCCCATTATTCGTAAAGTTACCAAGTCTATTATCTGGGTGTTTGGTGTCATTATCGGATTAGATAACATTGGCTTCGATATTACCGCAATGATTGCTGGACTTGGAATTGGTGGTTTGGCCTTGGCTCTTGCCGCACAGGATTCTGTAAAAAACATCTTTGCAGGAATCATGATTTTTTTAGACAAACCATTTAAAATAAAAGACCGTATTCAGATCGAAGGATTTGATGGAGTTGTTGAAGAGGTCGGCTTACGAAGCACACGTGTTAGAACGCTTGATGGTAGAATCGTCACCATTCCCAACAGCACCTTTACGGATAACAGCGTGGTTAATGTAACCTCTCAACCTGCACTAAAAATTACTCTAAACCTTGGTCTTACATACGACACTTCTGAGGATGACATGCAAAAAGGTGTTGATCTTTTAAGAGAAATTGTTGCCGACCATTCTGATATTTTAGAAAAGGATTGTGCTGTAGGTTTCAAGGATTTTGGAGACTTCTCTTTGGGGATTCTCTTTCTTTACTATATCAAGCCTGAGGCGCATTGGTTGGACTCACAGAATACCATCTCAAAAGAAGTCCTTAAACGATTTAATGCCGCAGGACTAGACTTTGCTTTCCCAACACAAACACTTTTAAATAAGGAGATTAAATAATTTCTTTGAAATTTCTTATTGTATCTTTATAAAGTCTTAAAATCCTTTATTTATGAAAACGTTTGCATTATTTTTTTCACTTATCATATCAAGCACTGCGCTTTGTGCCATTGATACCCTGGAAGCCACTTCTAAAATTAAAGATGTCACCGTCTTTTTTAGTGGTGCCCAAATCTCAAGAACAAGCAAATTACGTGCGCCAAAAGGAAAGCACATATTGGTCTTAAATGAGTTGCCCAATACCTTAAATGAGCAAAGCATTCAAGTAAAAGGAACTGAGGGTTGTAAAATTCTTTCAGTGAAACACGAACTTGTGTATCCTAACACAAAAAAAAGTGCTGCAGAAAAAATTATTGAAGATAAAATTGAAGCATTAGAGCTCGAAATGAAAAGTATTTCGAACCAATTTGATGTCTTTACGCTTGAAGAACAGCTTCTTTCAGAAAACAGAAAACTCAATAAGAATAAAGAGGGATCGGCCATTTCAGATATCAAAGAGGCTGCGGATTTTTATCGGGCACGCTTGAATGAAATACGTCAGGGTAAATTAAACCTTTCTGTGAAAATGGACGAGAAGAAAGATGCCATTCAAAATCTTTATTCTGAATTGAATACAAGCTCTGTTAAAAGGCGGACAACACATAGTAGAATCATTATCACCCTGGATTGTTTGACTGCAATGAATGATGAGTTAAGCGTCAGTTATTATGTGTCCTCTGCAGGTTGGACACCAAATTACGATTTCAGGGTAGACGAGATAACCAAACCACTTAACATTGTTTATAATGCCGATGTCTATCAATCTTCTGGTGAAAACTGGGATAAAGTAAATCTCAAATTAAGCACCAACAATCCCTCTTTAAGTGGTGAACAACCGGAGCTGGTGTCCTGGATACTCGGAAGGCCAAACCCTTACAAAAAAGAAGTTGAGCAGAAAGGTATTGGTTCTTTGAAGGGAAGAGTGCTTGATAACGAAAATGGAGAACCAATTCCATTTGCAAAAGTTATCATTCTAAAGAACAACGAAATAATCGGTGGAGCCAATTCAGATTTCGACGGAAAGTATCAAATAAAGCCCCTTCAGGCTGGAACTTATGTGGTTGAGGTGAAAAATGTGGGATATACGAGTAGTCGAGTTTCAGGGGTGAAAATAAATACTGATAGATTAACCATTCTTGATTTTCAACTTAGATCTGCCGTCGAAATGTTGGAAGAAGTATCCGTTATTTCCTATAAAACGCCATTAATTGATAAAGATGGTGGGGCTTCAGGAGCAACTGTAACCAGGCAAGACATCAGTAGGATGCCTGCAAGAAGTGCTCAAAAAGTAGCCTCTTCGGTAAGCGGTGTGAGAGGTTCGCGGAACAAGTCAGAATACTACTACATAGACGGTGTCAAAGTTCAAGGGGATCCTGTAGACGCGACCAATTATATTTCTAATTCAATAAAAACAAGTGTTACAAATTTAGAATACACTATAGACATCCCTTATACCATTCCTTCAGACGGAGAAGATTACAGCATCAAAATGAAAGACGTAAGTATACCCGTAAAGTACATCTATCATGCTGTTCCAAAGCTAGATGAAGATGCCTTTTTAACGGCAGAACTTACCAATTGGACAACGCTTAATCTATTGCCTGGCAAATCAAACATTTATTATCAAGGAACCTATGTCGGTGAATCAAGTATTGATACTGAAAAAGCGTCTGACACACTGAGTATTTCCTTAGGTCGAGACCGTAATATCGTCGTGAAAAGAGAAGGGAATAAAGAGCTCTTTGACAAAAGAGTGGTGGGCAATTACATTAAGGAAACTGTTGGGTGGAACATCATGGTACGTAACAATAAGGATGCTAAAATTAACATTGTAATTGAAGACCAGTTTCCTATTTCAGAACGGAAATCCATTGAGGTGAATCGTATCGATTATTCAGGAGCAAAGTTGAACGATAAAACGGGAAAGCTCTTGTGGAATATTGAATTAAATGCCAACGAAAAGAAAGAGCTGAAATTTAACTACCTCGTTAAGTATCCCAAATTCAGTAATATTAAGCTTTAACTCAACTGGGGATCAACCTAATATTTCCTTTACGTTTGCTTTAATCTTTTCACTTAAAGAATCTGTAGGCAGGTCATTATCGTCTGTTCCAAAAGGATCTTCGATTTCTTCAGCCAAGATCTCCATACTCACAAGTACATAGAAAACAAATATGGACACAAGTGATGAGTAATAGCCAAAAGAATGAACAAATGCGAGCGGAAGAGTCGTTACATAGATGAATATAAACTTCTTAAAAAACATACTGTATGAATAAGGTATGGGTGTATTTTTAATACGTTCGCATGCTCCAATAATATCTGAAAATGATTTTAAATTAACGTCAATTACAATATAGTTTTCCTCTGTTAACTGCCCATTCTTTTTCAGCTCGCCTAGTTTTTTATAAAGCATTGATATGATGTAATTGGGCTTGTGCTCAAAGTTTTCTATTTCTTTAAGTTCATCTCGGGTTAAATCCAGCTCATCTGTAATCACGCCTTCTCTCAAGTGCTCCTTCATAGAAATGGCGTAATTCGCAATCATTCGGCTAAAATATTGTTTGGTTTGAGCGTCATCGGTAAGCGCTGATATTTTAATGGCCAAATTCCTAGAATTATTTACCAATTCACCCCACTTTTTTCTCCCTTCCCACCAGCGGTCATAGGCTGTATTTGTTCTAAAAACAAGGAGTAATGACAACACAAACCCAACTAGGGAGTAGACCTGCATTAAATCTTTCAGCTTCTCCGTATTGCCTATGTAGTTGATTTCAAGATAAGCAATCCCTAAAGTAAAAAGTCCAAGAGCAACAAGCTCTTTCCAAAGTTTGTTAATCGTATCACTATGATTTATGGAAACAATATGTCTGAACCAAGTTTTCGGATTGTATTTAATCATTTAGCTATTATTTATCCTCAAAAATAAAAAACAAAAGCAAGCACCCGATTATTTATATTCTATGTTTATGTATAACTTTACCATCCTATGCAAAAATTATTCAATCTCAATTTGTTAAAAACACTTGTTTTTATTGCAATACTCCCATTCTCATCGCAAACCCAAACCGTACTTTATAACCCACAAACGCTATATGATGCTCCTGGAGGGTTTTATGACCAAAGCATGATTCGAGAGATGAACATTCAATTCTATGATGCCAATTATCACAATTCACTTGTGAATGCCTTTTTTAATAACCCCTCTTACAGAATCCCAGCGCTAGTATCTCTTGACGGTATTGATTATGATAGTGTTGGCGTTCGATATAAAGGAAATTCTACTTTTTGTCTTCCTAATGATGAAGGCAATCCAAAGGTCCCATATAACCTCGATGCAAATTATTGGGTATCGAGTCAAAAAATTGCGGATTACAAAAAAATCAAATTCGCCAATGCTTGGATGGATCCAACATTCGTAAAAGAAATTTCAGCGACCAATATTTATCAAAAATACATGCCTTCTCCAGAGGTGAATTTGATGAAATTGCGGGTACAAGGAAATTATCTAGGGTTGTATGTAAATACAGAGTCCATAAACAAACAATTTATGGAAAAACATTTTGGAGAAAAAGATGGTGTTTTGTTTAAGTGCGATCCCGCACAGGTGTTTTGCGGTGGTGGTAATGCTAATGGGAGCTCTGACCTCAAGTGGCTTGGACAAGATAGCGCCAGCTACTATGCCAGCTATGACCTAAAATCTGAGTCTGGATGGGGAGAATTGGTCGATTTGATCTACACGCTCAATTATGACTTTGAAAACTTAGAGAATGTTTTGAATATCGATAGAGTACTTTGGAATTTCGCTGTAAATACGGCGATTCTCAACCTAGATACCTATAACGGCTATTACGTTCACAATTATTACCTATATAAAACTGAAGACGGTCTATTTCAGATGCTTCCATGGGATTTTGACAATGCTTTCGTTGGTGCCATTTTAGGGTTTGAATATTGGACTCCTGACGAAGTATACAATTACGACGCCTATGGAAGTCAATATGAAGCGAACTCAAGACCTTTGTTTCAAAAGCTGATGGCCGACCCTTTGAGAAAAAAACAATTTGATGCGCACCTTAGAACCATTTTTACAGAAACCCTTTTAGACACTTCAGTCATAAGAAATGAAATCTCAACTCTTCATGAGCTCGCTCTTATACCTGCAAATCAAGATTTTAATAAAGCATTCCCAATGACCTATTTTTACAGTAATGTAGAAGAACCGTTTTGGTCCGGATGGGGTTTTGCTGGAATCATGTCGACCATCGAAGAGAGAAATAATTATCTCATGGGGCTCCCTGCAATTACCAACCTGCCCCCTTCTATTGCTAATGTTGATCTAAGCAATGGCCTTGTAAGTGTAGTTGCTGGCAATGCCAATCAAGTCGAGCTCATGGTAACAACAAGTCCGCAAAACTCTAAGTTTGTACCCTTTTCAATGTATGATGATGGAACCAATGGAGACCTCGTTGTTGGAGATGGGGTTTATTCTGCAAACCTTCCCTACTACAACTCAGGTGATGCAGTGAAATACTACATCCGGGCTCAAAATAATAACGCTATGCGACTGTCTCCAGAAAGAGCTGAATATGAATTTTATATATACGATCCTAACGCATCTATTTCTGAAGAAGAAGTATCATATAAGGTTTATCCAAATCCTAGCAAAGATATTATCCACATTACCTCATCTTCTGGTCTCTCTTTGAATTGTGCCATCTATACTCTATCTGGCCAAAAGCTTCTGGAGGAAGAATCCTCTTCAAGCACCACAAGTATTAATTTATCGGCTTTTAAACCCGGAATGTATCTGCTGAAAATTAATGATCATATAGAGAAAATCATTAAAGAATAGGAAATGAACTTCGTTTTTTCAGCACAAAACTTAACACCTCTACACCTGTTGCCTCTACACCCCCTCCACCTCCGGCGCAAAGTGTTCAACCAACCACTACAACAACTGTTACCGAAACGACTACCGTTCGTCAGGACAACACGACGGGCAGTAATGATATGAACATGAATACCAATATGAATTCAGGAGCAGATATGAATGGTGGAAACATCAGTATGAATATCAATGTTAATGATGGCACAAACACATCTTCAGGTAATGAAAATTTGAATATGAGTATGAACATCAATATGAATGATGGTAATATGAATGGTACTGACGTTAATAATGGAAACATTAATGTCAACATGAACATGAATGATGCTGATATGAACAGTGCGATGAACGAAGCCAATACCAACATGAATGTTAATATGAATGGAATGAATTCAAATTCTGGTCAAACAAATAATACTGCAGTCAATGAAACCGTTACTACGACAGTAACAACGACAACAATAAACGAAACGCCAGCGCCGGCAGCTGCGGTATCATTAGGAGGCTGCTCAAACCCCGTTCAAAATATGGCAAGTATTATGGCTGCCATTGATGAAGAAAGCTTTGACGATGGAAAAATAATTGTAGCCAAACAAGCCACTTCAAAAAAGTGCCTTACTGTTGATCAAATCAAGCAAATCATGGACGAGTTCAGTTTTAGTAAAAACAAGCTTTCATTTGCCAAATATGCCTACAAAAGATGTTATAATCCAGACGATTATTACCAAGTAAATGGTGCGTTTGACTTTAGC
>CAJQPH010000231.1 GCA_905480165.1 uncultured Flavobacteriales bacterium | reverse complement strand
GCAGAAATTGTTGAATATTCGGTTTGGTAATTACAAGTACTTATTGACGCTGTATTTCCCGGAGATGGAGCAGTTGCAGAACCATAAGCTGATGTATTTGTGCATTGTGAATTTGCGACAGATGCCGTTAAAACCACTAATAAGGAGTATAATAATATTTTCATTTTTTCTAGATATTAAATCAATTATTGTTTGGACTCTTCAATTATTCGAGCTTTTTCTTTTTTTAATTTGAACTCTCGTTCCTCTATTATCCGTTTGTGAATTATGTAATCGTTACTGAAATCTCTATAAACTTCTGACGATGATATTGAATTATAGGGATAATTGTTTTTGATCGCATATTCATCTATTCTACTGTTCAACTTTTCATTATCCAATTTCGTGTCCGCATTAAAAGGCATTAACATCATGCGTTCCTTTTCAAAAGATTTAAAAACATCATAATGTTTATTCAAGAACTCGTTAATTTCTATAATTTGATTTTTATCAATCTGAGAATCAGATAATTTTACCGCTTTCATAACGGGTATTTCTGATTTATTCTTTTGGGCAATTGAATAGCAATGAAAAAAAAAGACTGTGAAAAACACAATAATGAGTTTTTCAAAATCGAAAAGGTGTTTAAGAGACTTCATAATATTCTAATTTTTAAAAAATAGTGCGATTTCCGCACATTTAAATAAACGTTTTCTCGAGTAGAATCGTTGCTGATAATTTTACCTTATGAACAAATCAATAATCTCATCGAATATTGACGGAAGGTTATCGAATATTTTACAATACCCCCTTTAATTCATTACTATACAACTACTTATACTCTGATTAAAAATAAACATTTTCTTGTTAATAACTAAATTTTTTGCAACGAATTAATTCATTGGCGTTTTACTACTATTTATATTTTAAAAAATCGAGAGTCAAGATTGGTGATTGTTTCTCTCAATCGTATTGCGTCATTTACGGTCCAAATATCTCATATTCGTTACAAGTTTTGGACAAAAAATATAGGTTGATAGGGAAAATTACGGACTTATTGGTATGCGAGGCTACGTGATAACCTATTGGTCATCGTATAAATACGTAGAATACAATAAGAGATTAACTTTCCGAATCAGTTAGAAAGTTGTTTGCGAACGTGAACTGAAATTAGCTTTCCATCTGCCTTTCCAGCCAGTTTTTTTGACAGATGACCCATCACTTTACCCATGTCTTGCATACCATTAGCCCCAAGCATACCGATGGCCTCGCTTACTTCTGAGATGATTTCATCTTCCGAAAGCATTTTTGGCAAAAACTCCTCGATAATAGAAGCCTGGGCCAGCTCTTCTGAAGCCAAATCCTCTCTGTTTTGTTCGATATATAACTGATGCGTCTCTTTTCTTTGCTTGTAAAGCTTCATGCAAATCTTAATTGCAATCTCATCACTAACTTCGGAACCACTGCCTGAAGTAGCCTCTAAAATGAGTTTAGACTTGATATCTCTTAGGGTCGCCAAGCGAATCTTATCCTTAGCAATCATCGCCTCTTTAATGGACTTGTTTATTTTATCTGAAAAAGTGGCCATTAGTCGACATTATCATGTAAAAAGCTATTGTCACCGAGATCAGAGCCACCATCTTCATCTTCAGACAGGCCGAACCTACTTGGTTTCTCCTCGCTAGGCTTACTATTATCCAATTCAATAGATCTTCTTTTAAATGCAGGCTCTTTTTCAAAGTCAGATATACCCTCTGCTCTCTTTAATTTTGACGTATGCTCTTGTATTCTATTGACTCTTTCTTGCGCATTAATTTGAGCATTTTCGGCTGATATATGAGACGGATCAATCTCGTCAGTAGGCCCGCTTTCTAGATCATGTTTTATTATTTTATTTTCTGCAAATAACTCCGTCTGTCCTTCAGTATCCAATGCTGGTTCAATTTCATCCACATTCCAAACCACACCTTCGCTTTCATTTTTTCCAGCAACATCTTCCTCTAAGTTGTAAACCACTTTTTCTTGCTCATTAACAACATCATCATTATGAGATGCTATAGTTTGTTCCTCTTGCTGTGATTTATTTATGACAAATGGTTCATCACTTTCGATTCTATTCGATGTATCCTCTTGTATTGGATTCTTTAAAGGCTGCTTGATTTCAACCATTTTCTTTTCATCCTGTAAGTCAACAACTTTCCTTGGTTCGGGTTTTTCGAGGGGCACAATCAAGTTGTCCTCAGCACCAAATCCCGTTGCAATTAATGTAATTGATAATTTATCACCTAAGGACTCATCATAACCATGACCCCAAATTACATCAGCTCCAACACCTGCCGCGTCTTCTATGAAATTTGTTATTTCGCTAATTTCATCCATCATTACCTCCTTGGCTCCGTAGGTGATATTTAGCAGAATGTATCTCGCTCCATGAATATCATTATCGTTTAACAGCGGTGAAGACAGCGCTGTCTCGACGGCTTTCATTGCTCTATTTTCGCCTTCCACTTCTGCAGAACCCATAATGGCATGACCACTATTTCGCATAACTGTATTGACGTCATTAAAATCAACATTAATGATACCTGTCTTTTTTATTACTTCAGCAATACCTTTAGCGGCCACTGACAAGATGTTATCCGCATGAGAAAATGCATTTGACAAGGTCATGTCTTTACCAAACTCTTTTAAACGATCATTACTTATAATGAGTAATGTGTCCACATTTTGACGCATTCTCTCCAAGCCCTCTTGAGCTTGTTCTAGTCTTCTTCTACCTTCAAAATTAAAAGGAACAGTTACAATACCTACGGTTAAAATTCCCATGTCCTTTGCCACCTGCGCAATAACGGGACCAGCACCTGTACCTGTTCCACCACCCATTCCTGCGGTTACAAATACCATTTTGGTGTTGTTACTGAGCAGTTCACGAATATCTTCAATGTTCTCCATAGCAGCGTTCATCCCCACTTCAGGAATCATTCCAGCTCCCCTTCCATCGGTCAAATCAACTCCCAACTGAATTTTACATGGTACTGGAGATTCAGATAATGATTGTCTATCTGTATTACATACAATAAAATCAACACCTTCGATTCCTTGATTGTACATGTGGTTTACCGCGTTACTGCCACCACCGCCAACACCGATTACCTTTATGTCTGAACTGTTTTCTTTGGGTATATCAAAATCCATAATTCTTTATTTTAAAATTCAATACTTTTTTTCTTTACCATTTTCATCTTCATCCTCCTCTTCCTCATCCACGAAAAAGTTTTTCACACCATCCAAAACTTTTGAAAAAAACTTCCCTCGTTCCTCAGTACCCTCATCTTGTTCTTTACTATTAACAATGCGCATTTGATTTCCTTTCTCAAATCCTTTTAGAACCAAACCAATACCCGTTGAATACATTGGACTCAATAAGTCCTGATTGTTTTCATTTGCCAAATGCTCGCACGGATAACCAATTCTTGAACTCATCCCTGTTTTGAAATCAAAAAGCTGTGTCAAATGTTTCAATTTAGACCCACCACCTGTTATCACTATTCCTCCAATAATCTCATCCGCATAACCAGAATTATCTATTTGCTGCTTAACCAATAGAATAATCTCGGTCATTCTTGATTCTATAATATGTGCAAGTGTCTTAAATGTGATTTCTTTGGATTGTTGCCCTTTAAGTCCTGGAATACATACCACTTCATTTTCACTACTTTTTTTAGCAACCGCACTACCAAAATTGACTTTTAAATTTTCGGCATGACGCTCTAAAATTTTACATCCTTTTCGGATATCTTGAGTAATTACATTTCCGCCATAAGGAATCACTGCGGTATGCCTGATTATACCTTCATGAAATATAGCAACATCTGTTGTTCCCCCACCAATATCAACCAAAACGATTCCCGCTTCTTTTTCTTCCTCATTCAATACGGCATCCGCAGATGCAATGGGTTCTAAAATAACATCGTCTATCTCAAGTCCAGCTCTTTGGACGCAATTGTAAATGTTTTTAACATTACTTACCTGCCCTGTTATGATATGAAAATTGGCTTCCATTCGGCTTCCTGCCATACCTATTGGATCCTTTATTCCTAATTCACCATCCACATTATATTCTTGAGGAATTACAGTAATAATTTCTTCTCCAGGATTCATGACCAATCCATACATGTCATTTATAAACGCCTTGATGTCTTCCTTTGAAATTTCGCGTGATAGATCTGTTCTTGAGTAACTGCCTCTATTCTGCATGCTTCTGATATGCTGACCTGCAATACCCACAACTACGTGCTTTAGCACCAAATTGCCCTCTTTGACGTTTTTCTGGGTATCCTCGATGGCTTTCTCTATTGAATCTATCGTTTGTTGAATATTCCAGACAACCCCTTTTTTTACACCAAGAGACTTACTCTTGCCCATTGAAATGATTTCAATTTTTCCGTGTTCATTTTTAACGCCCACAAAACACGCAATTTTTGTCGTACCGATATCCAAACCAACCACTATTGAACGATCAACATTGGATTTGTTTTCAGTTGGCTTTTTTGCAAACGATTTGTCCTTCATATTTCAAACTAATTTCACTGTACTTACTCCACCCCTCATATGGGATAGCTTCCTTATAAAAAACCTTTAGCTTTTGAAATTTTTCCCTTACTTCCTTTTCTGAATGTGCTGTTCCAAAAACTATCTGTTGATCTCCCAGTACTGGAATCATTATGAAATCGTTGTTTTCATTTAAATAGACTTGGCCTATTAAAGATTGCAGTAAGGGGTCCTTACAAACATAATTTGAAATACGGTAGATGTCATCTAAATCACGAATACTTTTCAAGGAGTCGTTGTTGATAATTGAAACGGCTGTTTCAGAATCAAACTTATCCCCAATATCACCTGAAAAAACAAGTGTATGAGCAGTATGTAAATCAGACCTTTGCATTTTCTTTCCATCAGAGTCTAAATAGTAGGTTTCACCATGCTTATTAAAAATTCTTGCAATTGGTTTAATCAAGTAAAGATCGATGTTCCAGGTATTATTTAATCTTTTGTAAACCTGTACTTTTCGCACCTCCGGCATACTCAAAATAGTTGCCTCAATTTTATTAATATTCAATTGCTCATATATCTGCCCTTCATAAATAAGGTTGTGTGTTTTTAATCTTAATATCAATTCACTTTCTGTAAGAAAAGCATCTGGTCCATCAACGTGAATGCTCACGACTGGTGGTTTTACCACATTCCCCATTTCTACTTTATTCCCAAAAAATAAAACCAGAACAACCGCAATAAAAAGCAGTATCCAAAGCAATATTTTCATCCACAATTTCATATTGTATGCTTAATGTTTTGACTTAATATCTCTTGAAGTGGGGAAACCAACCGATCAATATCACCGGCACCAATAGTTAATACGACTCCTTCTTTAATGTCTTTCATTATTTCCAACACCTTTGTTGACTCCACTACCCTTTTATCTTTGATACTCACCTTAGAGAGCAACCATTCACTTGAAATCCCAATGATTTCATTTTCCCGTGCCGCGTATATTGGCATAAGATACAACGCATCAAATCGTGATAGCTGCTCACCAAATTCTAACCCAAAATCACGGGTTCTAGAAAATAAATGTGGCTGAAATACAGCAATCAACTTCTTGCCTGGATACATCATTTTTAATGAATCAACAAGCAATCTCAACTCTTCTGGGTGGTGCGCATAATCATCAATAAACAATAAGTCATCAGAATTAATGTGAATGTCAAAACGTCTTCTAACCCCTCTAAAAGAGGCCAAGCCTTGTCTAATCTGAGGGTAAGAAAGCCCTATCTTTTCAAGTAAAACAACACAGGCTAGAGCATTAAGAACGTTATGAATTCCGGGTATTCCCAATTCAAATTTTCGTCCGTTATATTCTTTAGAATTTACATAAAAGCACATGAATCCTGCTTCATAAGAAATATCATTCGCAGAATAATCAGCGGTTTTGGATTCGATATTATAGGTACAAGAATCTGATAGGCTATGTAACTTTATTCCTTCTTTTACTATGCACCAACCATTGGGGTCGATTTTCATGGCATATTGCTGAAAACCCTCATTAAAATGATCAGGATCACCGTAAATATCTAAGTGATCAGGGTCCATTGCGGTAATAATGCTAATAAATGGAGAAAGATGAAGAAATGAACGATCAAATTCATCTGCCTCTACAACGGTCCATTCGCTCTGCTTATTTACCAGAACATTCGAGTTGAAATTAGAAGAGATTCCACCTAGAAATGCACTGCAACCGTAATCAGACTGACTTAAAACATGAGCAAGCATGGCACTTGTGGTTGTTTTACCATGAGTACCGGCAACACATAAAGCTTTATTGAACCTCGTAATTAATCCCAAAACCTCAGATCTTTTTAGCACTTGAAAGTTTTTTTCTTGAAAATACTGTAGCTGTCGATGCTCCTTTGGAATAGCCGGGGTATAAACGACTAATGTATCTTCAATTGACAAATGAGCTTTCGGGATTTTATCTAAATGATCTTCATAAGTTATCTGACAACCCTCTTCATTTAATGTATGCGTTAATAGGGAAGAATTCTTATCATATCCAGCGACTTTTTTCCCAAATGAATTAAAATACCTTGCAAGAGCAGACATACCTATGCCACCGATACCAACAAAAAAGAAGTTTTTATAATCTATAATTCTTTTATTCATTGTAATAATATATTCTCCGATTCGTC
>CAJQPH010000230.1 GCA_905480165.1 uncultured Flavobacteriales bacterium | reverse complement strand
TTGCGATTGGCCAACCGCTTAATTCAGATGAAATGGCAATGCGTTCGCATGACCCACTTACCTTTATGGATTACTTACGCAACAAAACCTATGATCTTTCCATGAATGCCGACCTCGGGTACCAATATGGTTATGAGTTTGAAGAAAGGTATAAATCATAATGGAATTCTAAAACTCATCTTATCCACCGTCCTATTGATAACTGCGCAGAGTATGGTTGGCACCAATGAACCGTAAGATAACTAATGGAATATGGTTTAGAATTAAATAATTCATTAATTCAACTGTGGCTTTTGCGTTGTCATTCATAAAAGTTAGATACCAATCAATAGTACTTCAAGTTTGTCTGACAGAACATGTTATGAACTTGAAATTATAAAATCCAAGTCAGGCTCTATAACAAAATTTTTTAGGCGTTCGATGTTTACAGAGTCTTTCAGCTCTTGATTATTCACATTAGACTGTAATTCGGACATCTGTTTAACCATTCCTAATGTGTCCAAAAACTTACGCCAATATCCCAAAATATAATCACTTTGATTACACAAACAACCACACACGAATTCAAGATGCTCCCTTTGCTTTAGGGGGAGCCTGTCAGATGCATTTTGTAAAAATTGCAAATACGCCTCAAAGAAAAACGCAACGGCTAACCCATGGGGCACTTTATGATGAAGCGTTAGGTAATATGATAAAGCATGTGGCAAATTCGTTTTTGTTATGTTTATTGCCTTTCCAGCTAAATGTGCTGCAATTTGCAACTGGTGATACTCGTCAAATGTAATTTCCCTTTGCCCAATACGGCTCAAGGCCCCTAAACTAAGTTTCAAACTTTTTCGCGAATATTCAATCGATTGCTCATTAGCTTGCCGCGAAAACATACTTTCGATCGCTTGGCATACGGCATCTAAAGCCCCGATCTTTGTTTGCCTATTTGTTTGAGAGGTTAGAACACCAACGTCCAAAACCACAATATCAGGCTGTAGGGAAGGATGCGATATCGAGTATTTCTGATCATCCATGTAACACACTGCAAAAGAAGTGGCTTCACTACCTGATCCGCAAGTCGTCGGAATACAACACAAATCCGATGTGCGCGGAATGGCATAATCACCATCTTGTAACTTCTTTTGTAAAACTTCTTGAGAGAGGTTCAGCGATGCAAGTTTCGCAATATCCATGACTTTGCCACCTCCGATGGCAATGATTTGTGTATTCTCAGTCACTTTTGGTATCGCAGAAATATATGGCAAGGTCTCTTTTATTGAATAAACGACAACATCATCAAGGTTGCTTTTCAGCGATGCAATCGCATTTGCGATACTTGCTGTCCTTGCGGATTTTCCACCGCAAACAATCAGCGTTTTTTCATTCCGCAACTTTGATATATAGGTTTCAAAGTCGGTGGTATTTTCGTAAATATTAGACATATCACCCAATACGATGACCTTGACGCCACACGCCTTTGATAGATGGCAAGTTACTGACCAAATTAAACCGTATCAGATCAGCACGTAAACCCTGACAAATACGCCCCCGATCATTCAATCCTGTTGCCCTTGCTGGCGTTGCTGTTACTGTGCGCAAACCTTGTGCCATATCGCCAGTTTCCAATCCCAAACGCACCGCTGCCATCAACAATGATGACGGTGCGTAATCCGAACTGAGGATTTTCAGCACACCCGCAGCAGCCAATTCATGTGCAGCAACATTTCCAGAATGGCTACCACCTCGTAACAGGTTGGGCGCGCCCATCATCACAGCGATATTGCGATTATGGCATTCCTGTCCCGCTTCTAACGTAGTTGGGAATTCTGCAATTCGAACCCCTTTTTGTGCAGAGGTTTCCACATCCTTTAAAGTCGTATCGTCGTGGCTAGCCAATACCGCACCCAACTCCTTACCAATACGTGCCGCCCCTGCTTCATGGGCAACACCATATTGATCACGTAAGCTATAAAGTTTATCGAAATGTTCCAATATATCTTCTTTGGACATGCTGTATTTACCAACCAGATATTCTTCCATCTTTGACAAATCACGGAACTGACGTTGACCAGGTGTATGATCCATAATGCTAACAATACCAATGCGATCATCAGTCGTAAACTCGCCCATTTCCTCTAACAAAGTTTCAGTACAAACTTCTGCACGCAAGTGTATAAAATGGCTTACACGCAACTGATCTGTTGCACGCATATTAACAATATCCGTGGCAACAACGCGTGCATATTTTCCATATTTTGATTTCTTGTCTGATGTAATCGATCCAACACGTAATGCATCAAAAACAGTTGTAATTCCCACAGAGGCCAATTCCGCATCATGCGATAAAATCGCAGCTTTCATTGGCCATTTCACACCTGGGCGTGGTTGCATGTGGCGTTCCAAATTGTCTGTGTGCAATTCAACCAAACCCGCACTAATGTAATCCCCCTTACAATCAACAGCGCCCTTTGGCACAACCATTCCTTGGTCAATGTCAGCGATTTTACCCTCTTTCACAAAAATAGAGCCATGAATAACTTCATCTTCTAAAATAATATTCGCATTGGACAAAATAATTTCATCATTTTGTACAGCTATCGTTTGAAAATCTTTCATATCATTTGCCTTTGTGCCAGATATTGTTTTAAAATTATTATTTGTCATAATTCTGTGACAATCTTGTGTTTACTTAGGTGCAATTCGCATCCACAAAAGGTTTTTCTATGTTCACACGATACGCCATTTATTACGCTCCAACAGCTGGTAGCTCTTTGGGAATTTTTGGAAATTCCTGGCTGGGTTGGGATATCAATACGGCCACAGAAACACCGCGCCCAAGCATTCACAACCTGCCTGACAGTATTGAAAATCTGACCAAGACACCGCAAAAATATGGATTTCAC
>CAJQPH010000229.1 GCA_905480165.1 uncultured Flavobacteriales bacterium | reverse complement strand
CTTTTTGTTCAGATAAGAGTTAAAATATCTTTAGAGTTATAGTAGTTTGATATACAGACGCCATTCTTTTTAATAAAGTTGCATCAATAAAAAAAGCGCAGAATTAACTGCGCTTCCTATTGTTTGATAAGGGTCCAATATTATTGTTATTACTGAGCCCGCACCTTAGACGCTGATCTATTTTTAATAGTTGCATAACAATGAAATAAGATATGATTACTTTTAAGGCATGAAATATTTAAGTGCTTTTCTATTGATATTTAGCTCTATCATTTATGGTCATTCACAAAAGAATAAACCAAAAGTTATAGTGGGAATTGTTGTCGATCAAATGTGTTATGAATACCTATATAGATTTCAAGACAATTATTCTAAAAAAGGATTTAAAGAAATCATGAAGAATGGCACAAATTGCAGAAATGTTGAATACAATTATATTCCCACGTATACTGGGCCTGGACATGCTTCTATTTATGCCGGAACGACTCCAAACAATCATGGTATTATTGCCAACAGCTGGTTTGATAGGAATGTAAATGGCCTAGTGAATTGTGTCAGTGATAATTCTGTTCATTCTATTGGAGCTAACTCCATATATGGCAATTGCTCTCCTCATCGACTAAAAAGCTATACAGTTACCGATCAATTAAAAATGACTTACCCTCAATCAAAAGTGGTATCAATTTCAATAAAAGATCGTGGAGCAATATTACCAGGCGGACATAAAAGCGATGGGTCATACTGGTTTGATTATCAAACAGGCAAGTTCATTACCAGCTCTTACTTTAAAAAAACTTTGCCCTCTTGGTTAATTGAATTCAACAATAATAAAAATTGTTTTACGTATGCAAAAACATGGAGCCCTATACTTGATCTTGATCAATACATTTCTGATGATGAAAGTAATTACGAAGTAGTTCTTCCTGGAAAAACAAATGCACATTTTCCCTATGAAATAAAAAGCTTGATGACCACTGGGAATAATTTGCAATTATTCACGATTTCTCCTTTTGCCAATACATTACTCACAGATTTAGCGATTGATGCCATGCAAAATGAGCACTTTGGAGAAAGCCGAAACACAGACATGATTTGTATTAGCTATTCCTCGACAGATATTGCGGGTCATGCTTTTGGACCCTATTCAATGGAGATTGAAGATATGTACATACGTCTTGATCTAGAAATTGCCAGACTACTTAAATTCTTAAATAAGACGTACGGGAAAAACGGGTATGTTCTTTTTATGACTGCAGATCATGGAGTGGTTCCTGTTCCTCAGCAGCTTGTTGATGAAAATCTACCTGGAGGTTATTTATATGTCGATTCTCTTTTAGCTGAACTTAAAAAAGAATCCATTCAATTTTTTAAGACTGATCTTATTGAAAACATCGTTAATCTTAATCTTTACCTCAACCAGGAACGAATAGATTCCATTAAAGGACTAACCTCGAATGAAGTCTCTCTTTTTTTTAAAAATATTCTTTTACAAAAAAAGAGCGTAAAAAATGTAATTTTAGGCAAAAACCTCACAAATCATAGTATTACTGAAGACAAATGGGTTAAATTGATTCGTAAAGGTTTTGACAAAAAAAGAAGTGGCGACCTTATCATCATGTTAGAACCAGGATATCTACCTGAAAAAGTGGACCTCACCCCGAATCAAGGCACATCACACGGGTCTGGTTATTCTTATGATACTCATGTACCCCTATTGTGGTATGGGGCAGGAATTAAAAAACAAGATTTGTTTTACCCGATAAGCATCACAGATATTGCACCTACTTTGACTCATTTTCTAAATCTACAAAGAACTGGTGCAATGACAGGGCAACCTATTATAGATGTCCTAAAAAAATAAGCAGAAATTGGACAATAAAAATAGATTTCTAGAGGAACTTGCTCAAACCAATCCAAATCCACTTTTGATTGAAGCTGATCATGCTGAGGGGATTTATATTTATGATAAAGAAGGAAATAAATACATGGATATGATTGCTGGTCTGTGTGTAAATAACTTAGGGCATAATCATCCTAAAATTATAACTGCCATTAAAAGACAAGTTGATAAACACTTACATGTCATGGTTTATGGGGAGTTTATTCAACAAGCGCAATTAGACCTTTCCAAAAATTTAATGAGCTTATTGCCCAAAGAGCTGGATTGCGTCTATGCGGTAAACTCAGGAACAGAAGCAAATGAAGCGGCTATAAAGTTATGTAAAGCTTACACTGAACGAACTGAAATTATAGCCTTTAACGGTGCTTATCATGGCAGTACAAATGGCTCCTTAAGCATCTCTAGTGGTGAGCAAAGAAAACAGAACTTTAAACCATTACTACCCAACATAAAATTCATTGAATTAGATCAAATCAATGAGCTTGATAATATTACTACTGAGACCGCTGGTGTTTTTTTGGAAACCATTCAAGGTGATGCTGGCGTCCAGATTCCATCCAAATTATTTATGCAGAGATTGAGGGCAAGATGCACAGAAGTAGGTGCTCTGCTTGTTTTGGATGAGATTCAATGTGGACTTGGAAGAACAGGTAAACATTTTGCTTTCGAACACTATAATATCCAACCTGACCTCCTTACTTTAGGTAAATCTTTAGGAGGGGGGTTACCCATCGGAGCATTGATTTCGGGTAAACATATATTAAATACATTTCGAGATCGTCCCGCTTTAGGACACATCACTACTTTCGGTGGTCATCCCGTAACATGCGCAGCAGCAGCTTCTTTTTGCTCTGTACTAAAACACGAGGTGAATCTAGATGAGGTCGAGCGATTGGGTTCTATTTTAGAAAACATGCTAATTGAACACCCAGAAATAAAAATCTGTAGGCGAATTGGAATGATGTTCGCCTTTGACATGGAATCATCTGAATTGGTTTCAAAAGTCGTTCATCAATGTTTACAAAAAGGACTCATCACTTTTTGGTTTCTCTCTCATCCAAATAGTTTTCGATTATCTCCACCATTAACAATTACGGAAAATGAGATCATAAGTGCAGGAAAACTCATTTATGAAGCAATAAACGAAAGTATTTCGTGATTTTTGAAAAGCACTTGAGAGTATTCTTTATTTTTGCAGAGATTATATGAAAGTAACAGAATACATTGAAGCTGCGGAGAGTACTTTATTCTCTTTTGAAATACTTCCCCCTTTAAAAGGTAAAAGCATTCAGTCAATTTACGATGGAATTGATCCATTAATGGAATTCAAACCCAAATTTGTGAATGTCACCTATCATCGGGAGGAATATATTTATAAAGAGAAGGGAAACGGTTTGCTTGAAAAAGTCTCCATACGTAAAAGACCAGGAACTGTTGGGATTTGCGCAGCCATTATGAACAAATACAAAGTAGATGCCGTCCCACATTTAATATGTGGTGGATTTAGCAAGGAGGAAACAGAAAACGCATTAATTGATTTGCAATTTTTAGGCATAGACAATGTTTTGGCTTTACGAGGCGATTCTATCAAAACAGAAACATCCTTTCGCCCAGACCCAAATGGTCATTCTTATGCAGTAGAGTTGGTTGATCAGATCTCAGATATGAATCAAGGAAACTATATCATGGATGATATAAAGCTTGAGCCTACGGATTTCTGTATTGGAGCCGCGGGATATCCTGAAAAACATTTTGAAGCCATGAATTTGAAAACAGATTTATTGCATTTAAAAAACAAGGTAGATGCAGGAGCTAGCTATATTGTTACTCAAATGTTTTTTGACAATAAAAAGTACTTCGCATTTGTTGATGCTTGCCGAGCCTTTGGTATTAATGTGCCCATTATTCCGGGTTTAAAACCGATTAAATCTTTAAACCACATCTCCTTTTTACCAAAGTTTTTCCATATTGATTATCCTGAAGAATTATCGACTGAACTTTTAAAGTGTAAAAGTAATAGTGATGTAGAACAAGTTGGGATTGAATGGGGCATAGAGCAAACTAAAGAACTTGTTAAAGGAGGAGCTCCATGCATTCATTACTATACAATGTCAAATTCCGATTTAGTAAAAACAATTGCCTCAAAAATATTTTAGATGAAAATACGATTTATAATACTTCTTGTCATTTCCTTCTGTTTTGGCTTTCAATCGCATTCACAAGGCCTTAATGAGGGTAGTATATTAGTCATCGGTCAATTCGACCGTCCAGATGAAAGGTATGCTGTTGAAGTAACTCTAACTGAGCTTTTTTCAAGTCAGGGATTAAATGCCATGCCTTCATTAAATATTTTGAAACAAGGTTCAGATCCACTAGTACTTGCGTCTGATACACTTCAGAAATTGTTGCTCGGCAAGAACATCAAAACGTATCTCGTTGTTAATGTTCGAGGTTATGATCGACGCTTTAAACCGAGTGAAATTGAGGTGTCTCTTGAAGAAATTCTAGGCCGAACGAGTATCTATCATATTTACAGAGAAGAAGCGACATCTGTTAGCCTGGAATTTACATTTTTCAGAGAAAATAAAGTGGTTTTTAGGGATATCTTAAGATGTGGGAACATTTCAGACAGAGATTCTGTCCTTAAGAGAATTCAAAAAAAACTACCCAAAAGAATGTCTAGAAAGTGGTCTAAAAACTAAAAATTACCCGACCGAAACTTTTTATCAAATTTCATATCGCTTGGGTCGCCGTACGCTCCACATTTGGGAACACGTTCAAACAATTTGATAAACTTCACCCTTATCAAAACTGGCCAGTATTGAGAAGAGAACCAATTCATCTTGGCATTAAAACCATTCCATTGATGTATACCAATCAATGGCATCTCAACAGCAGGAATCATCATCCAAGCTCTGTTAAACCTAATTCCAATACCCAAACTATAATGAAATTGTAAATTAAATTGCCCTTGGAATTTGTGCTCCAATGCATAATCCGTAAATCCATCATTATACACTTGATTGCCTTGTGATTGTGTATAATCAAAGTTAAAACCAAATGCATTATCAATGAAATGTTTTCTAGCCTTATCTATTTTCTTTTTACCATAATAAATCAATGAATGGGCTGAAACACGGCTAAAAAACGAACTGTTTTGGAATTCACCAAAACCATTAGATGTTGATATCAGCTCATTTGAGCTGTTAAAACGGTCAATAGAAGTTGACTCTTTACCTGCTATAACCTTGTATCCTAATCCCCAATCAAAGTAATCTATAATTCTACTTTTCTTTAGAAATTTTATTGGGATACCTTTCCATTTCGGAAAATGTGCAAATCCAAGTTCAGCAAAATAACCCACCTTTCCTTCTGGCAAAACATTATACTCACCTCTACCTGTTCCTGAAGCCAAGTCCCCTGAAAGTTCTTTGGATGGCATCAAATAGCTTGCTCCAACATTAAATTGAATTCCATCATTTACAACAATCAGATAATCATTATCCTTACTCGATTTTTTAAACGCTCCTTGGGCGTTTATAATAAAAGTGCTTAAAACAAATAACGTCAATAGTACTATTCTCATAATTCAAAGTTAAAAGATTTACTCTTTTCAGCCATTTTTGCCATAATATCTTCCGAATCCCAATTTTGTTCAATGTTTTCGGTATTCATAACCTCTTCCATTATGGAGTCTTGTATTTTGCCTTGGTTGTACGCCACATGATAAGGAATATTACTAAAAGTAACTTGAGAATACAACGGCAACCACTTATTAGGATACAATTTGGTGTATTTTGCTTCAATTTTTTTCCTTAGTAAAAAACTCTCATCGGCCACATGATCCCTCATTTCATAGTAATTGTCTAAGGAAAGATCTTGTAGGGCATCTCCATCCCTTTTCCTTGTTTCATTATATTCTTTAAATACATTCTCCCAATTCTCACCATGCTTCACCATGAGGTCATTAAGAACCGTACAATCTTCGAATCCAGAGTTCATGCCTTGTCCATAAAAAGGAACTGTAGCATGAGCAGAATCTCCCATCAATGCTACTTTTCCGGATGTCCACGGAAAACACCTTATGATGGCGAGTGATGACAAAGGGTGATCTTCCCATGCTTCACCCACATTCGGCATCATTTCATAAAAATCAGGAAAAACCTCTTTAAAGAATTGATCTACATCTGCTTTACAATTCAATTTATCGAAAGCATATTTATGATTTTCATGCGGCATAAATAAAGTGCATGTGAATGAGCCATCTTCATTGGCGAGCGCAATCATCATGAATCTGCCCCTCGGCCATATATGAAGTGCATTTTTATCCATTTTATAAGATCCATCTGCATTTGCGGGTAACAATACCTCACGATATCCATCTTCAATGAAGCGCTGACTATAATTAAATCTTGGTAGCTTTTGCATTGAGTTATATCTAATGGCTGAAAAAGCACCATCTGAAGCAAAAATCAAATCTGATTTCACCTCAATTTCTTCACCCGTAATCGTATTGCGAACGAAAGAAATAGATTTTTCAAAATCTACTTTATGACACTCGTGGTGATAATGAATGGTTGCATTTCCTTTTTTTTCAGCAATATCCATCATTTTGGCATTTATATTTCCCCTTGAGACTGAATATATTGCCTCCCCCTCTTGTCCATAAGGTTGATAAGTCAATTCTCCTTCTAAATCGTGCATCACCCTGCCATGCATAGGTATCGCTATTTCTCGAACATCGTCACCAACACCAACAGCGTCTAAAGCCTTCCATCCCCTGACAGAAAGGGCAAGATTAATAGATTTTCCAGCTGAAATTTCTGCTTTCCTAATATCAGATCTCCTTTCATAGATGGTCACTTTATAACCTGCTCGCGATAAATATACAGCCCACAATGACCCTACTAGGCCCGCTCCAATGATTGTCACATTCTTTCCCATACCAATCTCTTTTATTTTCTCCAATGTTTTGAATAAGACGATTCAAAATAATCACTCTTAAATCTTGTACTGAGTTTTTTATTCTGATACCGAATGATCAGTCTCCAAATAATAATCCCAGCAATTAAAATACCTATGGCTTGAACTGAAACATTAATATAATCAGTCATTATGGATAATTCTCCAGAATACTTGAGCTGAATCATTTCTTGTTCTGTCATACTACATTCAATAACACAAAGTTAGTCAGATTGTTGTCCCTAAATTCCTATTAAAAAGGAATTATCCACAGCTAAAACTTAATTTTAGGCTCAATAAATTCAATGTTTCTTTTTAATCCAGAATATTTTGTTCTTTTTACAGCACTTCTTTTAAAAATCTCATCATAAAAATCCTTTGACAACTCTTCCCAGTCCCTTTTAGACAGGTCCAATAATTTTGGATTCATCAAACGACTTTCGTTGGATGGTTTTGAAAACTTATTCCATGGACATACATCCTGGCATACATCACAACCAAATGCCCAATTGTCCATTTTACCCTTGAATTCAGAAGGCAATATTTCATCTTTAAGCTCAATGGTCAAATAAGAAATACATTTCGAAGCATCAATTTTATATGGTTCTACTATCGCGTCTGTTGGGCACTCATCTATACATTTTGTACAGGTGCCGCAATAATCTTTAATAGGCCCATCTGGCTCAAAATCAACATCAATTATCATCTCTGCAATAAAAAAAAAGCTCCCCTCTTTTGGATGGATCAAGTTTGTGTTTTTCCCGATCCAACCCAACCCTGATCTTTTGGCCCAAGCTTTATCCATTACAGGTGCGGAATCAACAAACACCCTTCCATCGATATCTCCTATAAGTTCCTTGGTGAAATCGAACAGCTCAAATAAACGTTCTTTAATGATAGAATGATAATCCTCTCCATAAGCATACTTTGAGATTTTTGGTGCTGATTTATCTACTTGCTGACTTTCTGTAGAATAATTGAACAATAAAGAAATAACGGATTTTGCGCCTGGCACTAATTTTCTTGGATCAAGTCTTAAATCAAAATGATTAGCCATATAAGACATTTTACCATGATAATTTTGATTTAACCAATGGTCTAACTGTGGAGCTTCTTCTTCAAGAAATTCAGCCTTTGAAAACCCACAATAAAAAAAACCCAATTCGTTGGCTTTTCCCTTTATTTTTGATTTAAAAGGTGTACCATCCATATAGTTAAAATAAATCTCCCTGAACAGAACCTCTGGTCATACCGAGATGCTCATATGTTTTTTGGGTTGCTTTTCTACCTCTTGGTGTTCGCATAAGAAACCCTTCCTGAATTAAAAAAGGCTCATAGACCTCTTCTATCGTTCCTGAATTTTCACCAATAGCAGTTGCTACAGTTGTTAAACCTACTGGGCCACCACTAAATTTTTCAACAATCGCTTTGAGTATTCGTATGTCCATCTCATCTAACCCATTGGCATCGACATTTAAAGCTTTAAGAGCAATTTCTGTAATCGACTCATCGATGATGCCGTTACCCTTTATTTGAGCAAAATCTCTGACTCTTCTTAATAAGGCATTCGATATTCTTGGCGTCCCTCTACTCCGTCCGGCAATTTTTGCTGCCGCATTAAAATCAATTTGTATCTCAAGTAAACCAGCAGATCTCTCAATAATCGCTGTTAATGTTTCTACATTGTAATATTCTAATCGAGAATTTATACCAAAACGAGCTCGCAACGGACTTGTTAATAAACCTGAACGAGTGGTTGCACCAATAAGTGTAAATGGGTTTAGATTGATTTGAACGGTTCTGGCATTGGGACCAGTATCAATCATGATATCAATCGAATAATCTTCCATTGCTGAATAAAGATATTCCTCAACAACTGGACTCAAACGATGGATCTCGTCAATAAAAAGAACATCTCCAGTTGCAAGATTTGTTAGCAGTCCTGCCAGATCACCTGGCTTGTCTAGTACAGGTCCGCTTGTAATCTTACACCCAACCTCCATTTCGTTCGCAATAATATTGGCAAGTGTTGTTTTTCCCAAACCAGGAGGGCCATGAAGTAATACATGATCCAATGGCTCGTTTCTTAATTTTGCCGCTTTAACAAAAATCTCAAGGTTTGCTACAATACTCGGTTGTCCGGCAAAATCAGTTAGTTTTTGAGGTCTTAAAACCTTATCAAATTCTTTCTCCGAATTGTTTTCTGCTTCGTCCTTATAATCAAATGAATCTTCCACCAAGTAGTACTTTTAACAAATTTACAAAAGCAAACGATACCAAACCTAAATTCAAAAAAGGAAAAAACAATATCCGTTTTTAAATGCGGCTAGCATCAACGACATATCTTCAAACATAAAGTCAGCAACTCTTAATCGAGGTTCTTTTAAGTGTGTTTTCTCAGGTATACATACGACCTTCATCTTAGCTGACATTCCAGAGATTATGCCATTCAGAGAATCTTCAATAACAAGACATTTATTTGAATCTACATTTAATTTTTTAGCGGTTTCAAGATAAACGGCAGGATGCGGTTTTCCAAACTCTTCGAATTCGGCGGAATGTGCAACATGAAAGAAATGATTTATTTTTAAACCCTCAAGTACCGCCTGCAGTAAATTGTTGGGAGAAGAAGTTGCCAATCCGATTTTCAATTTGTTTTTTGTTAAATATTCTAAGGTTTCTATTACACCAGTTAAGGGAATTGGATTTTCGCGAACCAATTCAACCATTCGATTTATGATGTCATCTTCCACTTTTTTTTCATCTGAAATTCCAAGGTTTTGATTTTTATTACAATAATAAATGACCTCATCAATTCTCAAACCTACTGTTCTTTGAAAATCATTTTTAGATAAATTACAACCCAAATCAGAAAATACTTTTTCCATGGCTATTTTCCATAAGGGTTCCGAATCAATTAGAACTCCGTCCATATCAAAAATAACCGCCTCAAATTGCTTGATCGAAAGCTTCGAATTCATAGTTTAATTATTTTCATCTTTTGTTTTCCCAATCGACTTTTCTCGGCAACAATTCTTATTTGCTCCTCTGAATCAACACATATTCCCTCCCATTGCTGAAGGGGCCCCAGGTTCTTTTGTCGAACCAATTCGAACTGGTTTTTTCTGCGCTCAAATACGAACAATCTTTTGTAGGTCAGTACATATAATTTGTTATTGAAATAATCACACCCAGTTACCGATCCTGTTAGCCAAGAGACACCTTTTAATTGAATCTCTTGAAGTAATTTTACCTCCAGCAGATTGTTTGATAAGTCCGCCTCATAAATTTTACAGATGCCTTTATAGGGCTTAGACCTGTCTTTGGATAAAATCAATAATTTTCCGTCGGCATAGGTAAGCGCTTCTGAATCAAAATTCATTTGGCTACCCTCAGGTGGAAACATCATTTGATCAGGATAATTTAATGCATAAAGTTCAGCTATGACGGTGTCAGGTAAATTATGGTTGAGTTTTCTATCGAAAAAATAAAACATCCATGAATTATTTATCGGAACACGATAAACCATCAAATCCTTTCTTTGATTTCGATTATTACCAATATCACCAATGTATAAAAAATCACCATCAGAGGATAGGTCCTCCCAATCGATGTTTTCGGCCCCAGAAACAAACATTTTGTGCAAAACAGAGCCGTCATCTTTTATTAAATATACGAACGAATCGTCTCCACTATCGTTTATCGAAAAATACACACCATGGAAGGCATCGTCAATACCTGAAATTTCACTTAGCTGTTTCGATAAATTATAGGCCTTAGAAGCACAAGAAGTTAGAGTAAATGATAGTATGATCAGAAAGTAGAAAAATCTCATGACTTAAGGTATACACTTACAATTTCAATTCGGCGATCTGTTACTTCTTCCACTACAAAAGTTAAACCTTTCATTTTGAGCTTGGAATTCTTTTCTGGAATATTTGCAAGCTTAAATAAAATCAACCCTCCTAGCGTTTCATAATCCTCAGAGTCAGGAATTCTTAGATCGTAATGTTCATTGATATGGTCAATTTCGATTCGTGCAGAAAAACGATAATGGGTATCCGAAAGCTTTTCTTCGAGAAGATCATCTTTGTCATGTTCATCTTCAATTTCTCCAAAAATTTCTTCAATAACATCTTCTAGTGTAACCATTCCAGCAGTTCCTCCATATTCATCAGTTACAATAGCAATATTACCTGATTGTTCTGTGAATTTCTCTAAAAGCTCTTCACCCGTTATTACTGAAGGCACAAAGTGAATTGGCAATAATATTTGCTTAATCGATTTTGGAGACTTGAACATATCAGAGGAATGCACATATCCGATAATATTATCAATGGAATCTCGATAAATAAGGATTTTTGAAAGTCCTTTGGCTATGAATAGGTTTTTTACCGCATCCAAAGTATCATTGATGTCTACTGAAATAATTTCAGTCCTAGGAATCATACAATCTCGAGCCTTGACTTCTGAAAAATCAAGAGCATTTCTCAATAACGTCATATCGTCTGTAGATATCTCTTCACTCTCTATTCTTTCAGAAAGGTCATCTACAAAATGTTCCAAATCAACTCTTGAAAAAACTTTTTGATTTGTTTTTTGATCCAACCCAAATGTTTTTAAAATAATCCAACTAAAAAACAAAATGACGTGAGTTGGAATGTATAAAAGGATATACAATATAAATAATGGGAATGTGCCAAATTTGAGAGACTTATTTGGGTTGAATTGAACGATGCTTTTAGGAATGAACTCAGCAGCTACAAGAACCAATAAAGTTGAAAACAAAGTTTGCAACAGAAGAGTTACAGAGTCTGAACTTATACCCCACCCTTGAATTATTGGCTCAAGAAGAACAGCAGACGAAATACCGTATATTACTAAAGAAATGTTATTTCCGAGTAAAATAAATGCAATGACTTTTGACTCATTTTTATAAAAAACAGAATGGAGCTTACTTAGAAGAGTACCTTTACTTTTGTCAACCTCAATTTTCAGTCTGTTTGATGACAAAAAAGCCAATTCCATACCTGAAAAAAAAGCAGAAAATAAAAGAGAAATGAGAATTAAGCAAAAAGCATTGAACATATTATAACAACAATGTAAGCATTATTTGATTAAATCAAAACCGATATCTTTCCTGTAATTCATTCCTTCAAAGCTTATTTTATCTATTGTTTCATAGGACTTTTTAATGGCAAACTCGATGTTTTTACCATAAGATGTTATGGCCACTACACGTCCGCCGGCTGTGACAGATGAAGGGCCATCAGATTTAGTTCCTGCATGAAAGCAGATGCTATCAACAACGGTATTCAAACCGAATATTTGTTTTCCTTTTTCATATTTATTAGGATAACCTCCAGACACTAACATTACTGTCGCTGCACTCTTATCATAAAATTGAATGTCTCTTTCAGAAAGTGTATTTGTGGCTATTCCTTCAAATAAATCTAGAATGTCAGATTTTAATCTTGGTAAAACGACCTCAGTTTCAGGGTCGCCTAATCGACAATTATATTCTATTACGTAAGGATCACCTTTCACATTTATTAGCCCGAAAAATATAAATCCTTTGTATTTAATCCCTTCTGACTTCAATCCTTTTGTAGTTGGGACAATAATCTGATTATGAACCTTATCCATAAACCCCGCATCTGCAAATGGAACAGGACTCACTGCACCCATACCTCCAGTATTTAGACCCGTATCTTGTTCACCTATTCTTTTATAATCCTTTGCCTCAGGCAATAGCTTAAAAGATTCTCCATCCGTAATAATAAATACGGAAACTTCTCTGCCATCAAGAAACTGTTCAATTACTACTTTTTCACTGGCAGTTCCGAACTTAGAATCCATCAACATGTTTTTCAGCTCTTTTTCTGCTTCTTTTAAATTGTCTAAAATCAATACTCCTTTACCTGCCGCAAGACCGTCTGCCTTTAAAACATATGGTGAATTCATCCCTCTCAAAAAGTCAATTCCTTTATCAACAGTTTCTTTGGTAAATGTTCCATATTTGGCTGTTGGAATATTATGTCTTTTCATGAAAGATTTGGCAAAGTCTTTACTTCCCTCTAATTGAGCACCCTTTGCATCGGGACCAATAACAGGGATTTTATATAAGACTTCGTCATTCATGAAAAAATCAGCAATCCCGTTGACCAAAGGTTGTTCAGGTCCAACAATTACAATTTCAATATTGTTATCTATTACTGCTGTTTTAACAGCTTCAAAATCATTTGGATCAATGGGTATATTTTTACCATGTTTTCTTGTTCCAGAATTACCAGGTGCAATAAATAACTCATCTAATATGGAGCTCTGAGCCATTTTCCACGCCAATGCATGTTCTCTGCCTCCGGACCCTAATAATAAAATTCTCATTAGCTGTGTTTTAAGATCGATTCAAAGAAATTCCTGCCTTCCGAATTCGATAAAACATCATCGGATGCCCTTTCAGGATGAGGCATCATTCCGAAAACATTTTTTTCTTTATTTGAAATTCCTGCAATATTATGAATAGAGCCATTAGGATTAGACTCCCCACTTATCTCGCCTTTTTCATTACAATATTTAAATAGAACCTGATCGTTTTGCTCAAGAGATTCAATGACTTCAGAAGAAGCATGATAACGTCCCTCACCATGGGCAATAGGAATCTTAAATGCTTCATTTCTGTTTAAACCAGCTGAAATCGCTGCACTCGATGAAATTGCTTTGAGATGGACATTTTTACAAATGAACTTTTGATTGTTATTATGTAAAAGAGCTCCGTCCAATAACCCAGCTTCAGTTAATATTTGAAATCCATTACAAATCCCTAAAACATAACCTCCTTTATTTGCGTGAGAAATAACTTCTGTCATGATAGGAGAAAACCGAGAAATAGCACCAGAGCGGAGATAATCTCCAAAAGAAAACCCTCCTGGTAAAACAACCATGTCTGCGCCTTGTAAATCTGAATCTTTATGCCAAAGATGAACTACTTCCTGATTCATCACATCCCGAAGTATATACATCATATCCTGGTCACAATTTGAACCAGGAAAAGTAACTACACCAAATTTCATCCGTTATATAAATTTTAATGCGAAATTAATCAATTATACAGCTTGACTAGGCAGGAAAAGAAAAAACTTGATAACAGAATATACCATTACCATATAAAAAAGAACATTTGCCGCCATTCCATAAGTATCACTTAAAAAAGCAAAGATTAGCAAGACTGACATGGGTATAATTAATAAGCTAAAATGATCTATTTGTTGAAAACTTATTAGTTCATAAAGCGAAAGAAGAAAAAAGAACAATATCAAAATGATTAATGAACGAATCTGTTTATTGGTTTGAATTTTAGCCTGTCGCATTTTAAATACAACGGAAAATAAAGACAATACCAAAAACACAATTAAGGAAATTGTCACAAACCAAAAATCTTTTTGTGGGATTTCAAAATGGCTACTCCAAAGAGAGGGTCTCCATACCGAACCATTTAAATAGGTAATAGAAAAATAATACATAAAAGGTATACTGAACCCTGAAAATGCCATCAAGAACTCTTTAAAAGAAAGTTGCCGAATCACAGTAACTGAAACAATAAGCATGGGCAATAAAAATATATAGATGGGGCAAAGCGTAACCCCTATTGCAAAAAACAAAAAAGCATTAAAAATATTTTTACGACCATCTTCCCGTTTATTCAACTCAAAAAGCTGATGTATCATGAAAATAATCGTAGAATGTAAAAGAAGGGTACTATTCAAAAAATAAGAACATTCAAACAAACTCATAAAGACCACATAGATCAAAGCGACCAAATAGGTATTGCGTTCATAAAAATTATTTCTATTTACTAATAAATTCAAACCAAAAGAATTTAAAAGTACCACCAGAGATGCCAAAACAACAGCAATAATAGCATTCAACTCGATATTTTCTAGCCATAATCCAAAATGCTGATTTGGAACCAACTCAACAAACTCAAAATAATAATTTAGCATTTGATAACAGACTAAAAAGAAGGGTATCAGTAGTAGAACGTATGTTTTATTTCCTAAAAAGAGCTTTATCAAAGTGACTTGATTTTATTGAAAAATGAAAAATAATTATTATTCACATCTGATTTACATAAAAAGAGAATAAACCTTTTGAATTTTATCACCAATTTTAGATAATACAAAGTTAAAAATGATATCTTTGGACGCATTAAAAAAGCAGATTAACTCATAATTCATCTAGAATGTCAAAGAAAAAAAACAAATACTCGGATAAAGAACTTTTAGAATTCAAAGCGCTGATTTTAAGTAAATTAAAAGAGGCTCAAGATGATTACAATCTTCTCATTGGTTCACTCTCTCACAATGATGACCATGGAACTAATGATACGGGAAGAACATTTAATATGATGGAAGATGGTTCTGAAACACTTTCACGTGAGGAACTGGCTCAACTGGCTGCTCGACAAGAAAAATTCATTAAAAATCTTCAGGCAGCTCTCATTCGAATCGAAAATAAGACCTATGGGATTTGCAGAGCAACCGGAAACCTCATTGCTAAGGCGCGCTTAAAGTTGGTTCCTCATGCGACTATGAGTATTGCCGCAAAAAATGCACAAAACAAATAAGTGAAAAAGCAATTTTCCATTGTTATAATAACCATAATTGGTCTATTGCTAATTGACCAGGTTATTAAGATTTGGATTAAAACATCCTTTATTCAAGGTGAAATACCAACACCGCTATTAGGAGACTGGTTTCAGCTACACTACATAGAAAATCCAGGAATGGCCTTTG
This sequence comes from uncultured Flavobacteriales bacterium, assembly GCA_905480165.1. Classification (GTDB taxonomy): domain Bacteria; phylum Bacteroidota; class Bacteroidia; order Flavobacteriales_D; family Crocinitomicaceae; genus UBA952. The sequence goes on along the minus strand of CAJQPH010000229.1, from coordinate 14,622 downwards.
GCACAACCTTTGGTTCTTTAATGTGGCATAAATTGGCGCTTAGTATATTTCGAATAATTGCCATTACCGGCATTGGGTATTACATGTGGACTGAATACAAAAAAGGTGTAAAAACAGAATACCTTATTGCGATCAGTTTAATCTTCACAGGTGCTATTGGCAACCTCATTGATTCTGCTTTATATGATTTCATTTTCACATTTGATCCATGTAATTTTTACAATCAGATGGAAGGTTCCGGGAATTTTGTCACTTGCACTCACCTGGGGCCTCACGGAACGAGTTATACCAGTATTCATGAAGTTAGAAATCATGGATTTCTTTTAGGGAGTGTAGTAGATATGTTCCAATTTAACGTAACATGGCCTTCATGGGTTCCATGGGTGGGTGAAAGTCAAATATTTCCTGCAATCTGGAATTTCGCTGACGCCTGTATTACTTGTGGAGTGGGTATGATTCTACTAAGAAACAAGAACTATTTCCCTAAAGAAAAAACCTAGAAATTCCATTTCATACTTCGGTCATCTAAAATGGCAAAAGAAATTTTGTAGTCAAATCTTGGTTGGCTTTTATTTCCTGTAGATAATACACCATACAATCCAACTCTTAATCTTCTTCTTGAAAGTTTGAAGTTGCGTTCTAACCCAGCCAATATCTCGTAATGAAAATAATCATGTTCTTTAACATATAAAGCGCCACCACCAAAAACAAGACCCACACGTGTCTTTTTCATAAACGGAATCTTATTGATTATTGCTCCATTATCATGATGAACGAAATGCGCCTCCAACGACATATCGTTTGTTCTTAATAAGGTATCTAAGCCCTGAAATGAATACAATGGATTTGAAAACCATAACGGGTCACTCCTTCTTTGAAATTTAAAATCTGGATCTCTTAAGTTATTGGCATTCAGAAATAACCCTCCTGATAGGCGATAGCTAGAAGTTCCAATAGTACCTATTTTGAACGTTTGATCAATACTCATTTGAATATATTCGTGATCTATATCACTACCGAAAACATTTGGAATACCTCGCTCATAATAAAGATTAAAAGTAGGCCATGCCGAACCCAATACTATCTTCCTATATGGTTCCCGCATGTATTTTTGTTTTGGGGTGTAACTGACAGTAAAATCAGCAATTAAAGCCTGATAGGTCTCAAAATCAGATGGTTCATTATTTGGAAGTACGTCATCTGCAAATTCAAGAAAATCATAACCTTCTAAACTTCTTCTCTCGGTAAATTCCCCTCCCAAATCAATGTAGAATCCATTAAAAAGCTCATATTCTATAGAGGTATTCATACTTGTTGCCTCGATAAAATTCTCTCTCTTATATATTTGTGTAATCGCATCATATCCGCGTATTACATCGAAATCATGATTTAAAGACATCCTGATTTTCCCTTGATGGAATGGGTCAAATTTATATTTCCACCAGGTATCACCTTTTATATCATTGTTCAATAACCCATATGATATCTGGGTATACGAATCTAAAGTCCGTTCATCTTTCCATTTTTTAAACAAATCGAAATTAGGCGAAAGTCTAGGACCTGCAATATACACAGGACGTATTGTCGTAGCTAAGCTCCCTATAGTCCACTGCATTCTTTTACTCCTGTTCCTGTGGTCAACTCCCCACCAAAGCACCTTAAGTGTAGTGATCTTATTAAAAACCTTGTCAACACTATCTAGATATTCCTTTCGGTTGATATAATCTTTGATACTATCTTGACGAATAATGAAGGCAATCTCTTCAGGACTCAACTGACCTGCACGTTCATTTTCCCAATAGGAAGAATCCTTTTCGTACGCTTCTTTTTCTGTAACAGCAAGCTCAGAATTAAAAAATTTATTTTCAAATTCGGGCTGAAAGTCATAATTAGAGAAAATGGCGGTTGTTTTACAAATAGATGACTCTCGTTTGTATTTCACGCCATAATCTAAGACCTGTTTTCTTAGCACACATATCGAGTCACCAGGATGGTCATACTCTTGTTGAATATTGAAATAATCATAAACCAATAGATTTCCCTTTTTCATGGATAAATCTAATTTTTCAATGAGCCATAATGAATCTACAACCCAAATATATCCTTGCAATGTTGAGGTGGCTGTATTCCTAGCCTGAATTTTAATTTTAGAGATACTTCTTCCTTCATCAATATATTTCTCAACCAAACGGTATTTATATGACAAAATTCCTGGAATGGAAATAGGTGAACTTATCGGATTTTCATGTAAATCATCTAAACGCAATAAATTTTCAAAAAAATTAAAATTGGATTTAACGGTCGTTGTATAATATAAATTGCGCTTAGATCCTCGTAAGGAATACGCTTTGCGGAATTCTTTTACTTTATTACTTGAAGCATAATTTCTTTCAATTTGAATTTCAAGAAAGTTCATCGTATCTCGCAATGGATTTGTGCCATCAAAACTATCATCAATCTCAGGCTCTCCATCATTTTCTTCCTCTCTGCTCTTTCGTCTAATGTCTTCTCTTGCTTTAATATACACTTCGACCTTGTGCGGATGGTTCCAAGGGTTTATTTGGTCTCGTTTCGAAACTACTTTCTTCATTATATCCCTTCCAGGATTAGATTTTTTTGCAGAAACTTGAACGGATTCGAGATCTTGAATTTTACTTGGAAATAGCTGTATTTTCCTGATCATATCCAATGCACTAATTGAAATGTAGCTTTCTCGATTTTCAAAGCCCAAAGAACTAAAAACTAAAAAATACTCACCCGGCATCAAACTGAGCTGATAATTTCCATTTATATCTGCAACAGTGCGTTGATTGGGATCATTTTTTACAAAAACCTTGGCATGAGGAATGGGCACATTCCGTTCATCGAATATGGTTCCTTTTACAAAGTTTTGAGCTTGACAATTGTGGGTGTTTATAAGATATGAAACACACATTACAGATAACAAAACAAAAGTTTTTGTCCATTTATTTAACCTTATTTCATTATGAATTAGGTTCAAATTCTTTCTTTTTCTTTTTTAGACATATACTCAATATGTTTCTCCATACGATTCATCATCCAAACTTTAAAAAAATACATTCCGAATGCCAATAGTACAAGTGGATAATAAAACACCCATTTTTCGAAACCGTCAATAAAGCACATTACAGTTACCGCAATGAACATGACAGTACCTATGAGCAACCATATCACTTTCATTATTTTATTATATGTATTCATTCTTCCTTCTTTAAATTTAAACGACCAGTAGGGTTTAATATCTCAAAATAACTAAAGTCCTGTTTTGTCTCCAGTCCCCTACCTGTTAAAAGTTCCTTTGGAGACCGAACAACCACTTGTTTATCTGTTCGAATGGTGCTATCCCGCTTATTCCAAGTAAGCTCCTCAGTTTCTAAAGTTTGGTCTTTTTTGTAATTATATAACCGAACAGAATCCTTCACCACAACAAGTTCCTCCGAATGATCATATACCCCCCTTTGAGCCGTCAAAGTTGACACCAACAAACCTTCAGGATTAAAAAAATCAACCTTTACAAAATCTCTGAAATTGCTGATGTGTTTCGGATGGGTATACGTTTCTGAAATTTTAGCATACAAATGAAACTTCGTTAATCCAGAATCACTGTAAATCATTTTTAAATTTTGACTTTGCTCGTCAGGTGCATCTTCAAAATCAGTGACTCGCTTTACATCACCTTCGTCATTAACACACGAAAACAAGATTCCCGCAAAAACAAAACAAAGCGGAAACAACAAGAATTTCATCTAATTCTTTTTAACATCTACAGTAACATTCCAACAGGAAAGTTTAAGCGTAGCTGGACTATTATTACTGAAAATCTCATCAGCAGTAGGAGCATTCGCTTTGAATTTTGATGCAATCCCCGGTTCACCAGCCTGGTTTGCCAATTGAGCAGCGTAGTAATAATTACATTTACGTTCAAATGTACTTGAACCACAAGAATTTGCTGTTTTCGCTACACAATTTGCTGCGACCAAAAGGGCTTTAGATCTGTTCATGCCTTTAATGGTTAATGCCGTATTGTATGCCGTTCTATACGCATTCAAGTTGGAATATTGAATATCCAAAACATCCATCATTATTTCGTTCTTAATAGAATCCAACTCTGTCATTTGAACCGCAGTTTGATATACGGAAATAGACTCTTTAAATCGTTTTTTAACCTTCAAAAGCTGGGCTTTTGCTAAAACAGCATCTATCGTATTGTCAATCGAAATTATGGTATCAATAAGCATTTCATATTCATTGCTTTCAGTACAACCTTTTTCTTTTAATAATTTCAAGAAATTGTTTACTGCTTTCTTTTTGGCTTCTTTATCCTGTGGTAAAGATGACATAAATCCATTTAATTCTGGTAAGATATCATCGCATGATCTCACCAAACTATTAAAGTACCCCGTAAGACTTTGTTGTGTACTTGAAGCAAACTTCTCACTTTCAATCTTTTTAGACAATAAAAAATAATCGGAAATCAAACGTTTTTTGAATGCTGTTTGCTCATCTCCTGAGGTAATTGAAAATAAAGTGTAAAGATTGTAATAATAATAAGTCAACTCAGCATCATTGAACTTATTGTTGTTTTCGAAAGCACGAAGGTAAATTTCATCCGCTTTTTTATAATCTGGCTTTGAAGACATCATTATGAAAGTCGCACGTTTTGAGGATTCAACTTCGTTGTAGTATCCTTTTGCATCCATTCTATCGTATACACCGAGTAAAGTATCCGTGTAAAGCTTTTTTCTAACATTGTCTTTTTCGGTAATAATCGTATTCCGAAGTGTTTTAGACATCGCATCGTATTCCTTGGCTCCATATTCTTCACCACAAATTGTTTCACCCTTAAGGTAATACATTGAAGCCATTGCATAATTTTTCATTTTTAGCTCTTGGCTAACAAAAAGAAGCATTCTTTGACACTCTTTATTATTGTCCATTTCCTGACCAAAAAATAAAGTGGTCATAAAAATCATCCCAAATAATATCCCAAACCTTTTCATAATTTACTTTTTTCTAATCCAACTTTCTTTTTCTAAACCATTTTTCAAAAGCAGAAGGTGAAAACACCATTCCAAAATTAAAGCCCAAATAATTTTCTTTTAAACTGCTGTCATTTCCATTTCCTTTTTGCCCTAATACAAAAGCAAAATTCAATGAGGACAGTGACATTTGAGCCAATATGGGTATCCCAAATCCAAATGTCGTGCCACGATCGACATAATTGATTCCATTAGACGAAAACGGCAAATTCATTTGATAAACACCGATTCTATAATTTAGTTTTTCAAATGCTTTCAGGGTTGCCACGTTCTCAAACAATTTGGTTTCTGGTGAATAACTCATTCCAACAGACCATTTGTCTGCTTTACCTATCTCCCAATTAGAAGATGGAGTTTCAAAATCCGATTGTATTCCATTCCATTTCTTATATGACGCAAAGAGTGTTAAATTTGGTCTCCTCGTATTCGATTTCCTCTTGGTTTCCTTGAAAAATATTTGATATTTAAGTCCGAGTTCATATACACTTAATACTTCCACAAATCCATTCATTCGTGAGTAAGAAATGGTATCATAAACTTCAGGGGCGTTTATATTTGAAGCCGTATAAAGTTCGTTATCAAGTGTAGCATTAAAACGTTGGGACGGGTCAAATATGAATCCAATCAATAACTTATGTCTTGAGCCGATATTTTGTTGAAAATGTGCCCCAAGTTCATAATGGAATGCCGACAGTCTCGTAACATCTTTAGACAAGCCACCTTGATCTGTACTACCATTGATCAACTCACTTTTTCTATCATTAGAAACATACCCAAAAAGATAGGAGGTGTTAAAGCCAATTGATAAATGAGAATTTGCCGTTTGTATAGGCGAAATCGCAAAACCCAAATAGACATCTTGAAGACTCCCAATTCCTGTGTATGTATACCTCAAAGAATCTACACCCGTGTAGACATTTTCACTAAACTCATATCCCACCTTAGAATAAGGCTTGAGACCGAATGACATTCCCATTAATTTATTCATTTTCAAACCGAGTGAAAAATGATCAACCATGGATCCTATTTTATTTTCCGAAACCCCTCCTTGAGAATACATTGAAAATCTTGAATCAATTCCTAATGAAAGCAAAGTGTTGCCTTTACTTAAACGTGAATAGGATGAGGGATTGTAATAATTCACAAAACCAGAATCAATCATTGAAGCATTCACAAAACCTAGTGAAGTTGAGATGGCATTTGAACCCGTATTATATTCACCAATACCATATGAAGATAAAGGGTGTGAACTTGATAGCTGACCATTAGCTATAAGAAAGATAGAAGAAAAAAAGAGTACTAAACTATAGCGCATTTATTTTATATATTTCAACTGCTCCGAGGATAGTCAAATTTTTGATTGCAAAGATGTTATTTTTTTGAGGGATATCAAAATATAAAGCATCACCTCCAGTCAGATAAATGTCTAAAGGACCATATTCTGCTTCATACCGAGAAATCATTCCTGTAATTTCAGAATACATTCCATTCAAAACCCCTGAGGCAATTGAATTTTTCGTGTCATTTCCAATTAATGAGGTATGATTTACTTGTTCGAGTAAAGGTAAATTGTTGGTGTAGTCATTCAATGACCTATATCTTAACTGAATGCCAGGAGAGATCGAACCACCCTTATACACAGCGTCTGCGGTTAGAAAATCAAATTTGATACAGGTTCCGATGTCAATACTTAAAGCACTCCTATTTTTAGCATACTTTAACATCCCAGAGACATTACACAATCGATCAACACCAACTGTGTTCATGCTCTCGTAAGCTGAAGAAAATGGCATTTTGACATTGTTTTTAATTTCAAATAAGGATTTACAAACTTTTTGAATCTTCTCTTTAACCATAGGGTTTACGACAGAAATGAGAACAACGTGCAGGTTTTTGACTCGCACCAACACTTTGTCAAGGTCGTTGAACGTTTCAAAATCAGAAATTTCATCGCCAAACACTTCACATATTTTGATATTTGTATTGCCTGCATCAACTACCAAATAAGCATTTTGACTCATTTTCATGGTACAAAGATACTAGGATGCTCATATTTTTACAGATAATTTTCTTTCTAAAACAAAATATTCCTATTTTTGCCCTCGCTTAAGGATGGTACCTTAGCTCAGTTGGTAGAGCAATGGACTGAAAATCCATGTGTCCCTGGTTCGATTCCTGGAGGTACCACAACTTAAAAACTAAACCCTTGACAGTCTGTAGATTCGTCAAGGGTTTTTTTATTTATTACTATTTTTCATGTAACAATATGATCTAAATGTATTGTTGGAATAAAATAATACCATGAACAAAAATAAAATTATACTAAGTTGCATCTATCTCATCTTCGCTATTTTCATGATGAGTATTTCTCCATTCGGAGAAGCTCCCTACACAGGAAAAGAACTTTATTTAAATAATATTGGCACCTTATTTTTACTTGGACTAATGGTTCTAGACATTTTTAAAAATGTTCTAAGTAAAATGGGCTTTGGGGGGCTCTTTCTTTTTTCTGTATTTCATTCTGTAGGGTCAACTTGGCTCTATTCTTTTGTGCCATATAATGATTGGTTTATCAGCTTGTTAGGTATTGATATTCATGCTTATTTTGAATTTACGCGAAATCACTATGATCGTTTTGTTCACTTTTCTTTTGGCCTTTTGTTATTTGCAGCAACGAAGGACCTCATCATGTATCGATATAAATTTAACCTAAAACAAGCTTTATTAGTCACTTTTTTAAGCATCCAAGTTTTTAGTATGATTTATGAGCTCTTTGAATGGGGCATTGCTGTCTCCCTATCAGGAGACATGGCTGAAAGCTATAACGGACAGCAAGGAGACATGTGGGATGCGCACAAAGATATGGGGTTGGCAATGATCGGATCGATGATCTCTTGGTACGTTTTGAGCTTAAAAATGAAGAAGAAACTATAGTCAGTTTTAATCGGCAACAAGAAATCTTACTGCCATAGTTAGAAAACAAAAAATTGCAAAGTAGCTCAACATAATTTCAAATGCGTTTTAAACTATAATGTCAAAAACGACTTTTGTAACAGCATTTGGCAACGTAGAGTAAGAAATAAAGAGAGACACCGAAAAAGAAATGATGCTTACAAAGTTGTTTTTAATTTAAACAAAAACCCCCTGTTAATCGCGAATTAAACATTGTGATCAGAATTAAAAAGACACAGGTTTGGGGGCCTTTGCTTAGTTGTTTGTTTGTTGTGTATTGTTTAATGTTATGGCAATTTAGTTCACATAAATGGATAGGTTTCAAACAATGAATGCTTTCAAATGAAATATACCATGAATAACCTAGTTGGATCTAAGTGTTATTACTTATACAATATGAAATCATCCAGTATTGACCGTAAAACATCTTATAGAAGATACGGGTCACTGCACAAACACTTGAATCATTTTTCGTTTAAACATCTGAATTAAACACCAAAGTAATTTAAAGAATGGGTTAGTAATGGAAACTATTGGTTCAAAAAAAAGAAGTAGACCAAAAAAACATGTGAATCTAATAATTAAACATTTCCTCTAACCAAGTATTGAATACTTCGATCATGCAGTCAGCTTACCAGAATTGCAACTCCAACTACCCTCAACAAACCATCTAAAGTTATTGATAAAAAAAAGCCCTCTCTCGAGGGCTTCTTTTATCCTAAAGAAATATTTTAGGGGTGGTCGTTCACGATGAGTTCTATGGAGGCCTTAATCTTACCTTTGAAATAATACTGAACATAATAGGTTCCAGGATTTAAACCATTAAGAACCGCTATTTGATCGTTGTTCAAATCAACTGGTATAACTTCTGATTTATCCGATTTGATAACCAATATTTTATCAATGTCTTGTTGGCCATACCACATAATTGCAACCTTATCCATGGTTGGATTAGGCGTTACTACAGTTGCCAAATCAAATGATGATACATCTGGCTCAATAGATTCATGATGGTTGTCTTTTATAGGAGTTGCAAATTGCTGTCCAAACGAGGAAATCGCTAGAAATGCGGTACAAAATATTATAATTACTGTTTTCATGTGTTTGTTTTTTATGGTTGTTTTGTTAGAACAAATTTAGTGTAGAAGTATGCATAAGATTCATTTTTAGACCGGATTAAATGCAAAATACAATGTGACATATAGATTGATGTACGTATTAACCCGTAGAACATAAAGAGGTGATATAAAGACAATTAAGTCAAATAGAAAAAGGCCCTCCGTTGAGGGCCTTTGTGAACTAAACTATAACTATAAACTAAAGCGATTATTCTTTCATTACCTTCAGCTTTTGAGTGGCTAAAAGGTTTTGTTGGAAATAAAATTTTATGTAGTAATAACCATTTTCTAAATTATCAATTGTAACTTCTTTTACATCCTTCAAATTTATTTCGACTACATTATCAAAGTTGTCTGGAACTAAAATGATATAGTCAACATTCTGATTGTCCATCCAAGACATTTTAACCTTTCCCGTTAAAGAAGGGTTAGGATATATCATTGCCTTAAATGGTTCTGTACTCTCATCATTTGGATTCACTATGTCATCAATGATGTTTTCAGTTTCATCCGCCTCATCTAACGAGTATTTGTCAGCCTGATAGTTGGCTTGTTGACTGTTTGCAAATCCAGCAATAAGAATTGCGAGAAAAAGAAGTACGAAATTAATTTTTGTTGTTTTCATTGTGTATTATTTTTTGTTTGTTTTTTCGTTTTGTTGACACAAATGTATCTGCTCAAAACAGTATTTTTTCATATTTATTCAATTGATAAATCAAAATACAGAATTCACTTTAGCACCATCTAAGTAGTAACTCTTAGTTAGAATCATAATCAATATAAAAAAGAATAGGCCTTCCGTTGAAGGCCTCTTCGAACTAAACTATAACCATAAACTAAAAGCGATTATTCTTTCATTACATTAAATTTTTAATGTGCCTAAAAGGTGTTGTTTAAATACAAGTTTATTTAGTATTGACCATTTTTTAAATTATCAACTTTAACTTCTTTCGCTACCTTCAAATTTATTCGACTACATTATCAAAGTTGTCTAGAACTAAAATGATAGAGTTAACATTTTGATTGTCCATCCAGGACATTTTAACCTTTCCCATGAAAGAAGGATTAGGGTAGATCATTACTATAAACGGTTCTGTACTCTCAACATTCGGGTTCACTATGTCATCAATAATGACTTCAGCTTCATCGGACTCATCTATTGAGTATTTATCCGCCTGGTAAATGGCTTGTTGGTTGTTGGCAAATCCAGTGAAAAGAATAAAGACTTGCCAAATTACCTCTTGTGGCTTTAATTAAGAACTATTTTTATGACTCTCAAAAGAGAACGATAAAACATCTTGACCTCAACATTTTAAAACAAAAAAAGGCCCCGAAGGGCCCTATAAACTATATTGTAACTCTAACTAGAATTTCATTACTTTAATTTGCCTTATTCCTTTCAATTTATTTTGGGAATAAAACCGCACAAAATATTTTCCATTTTCAAGATTGTCTACTGTCAATTCATTTTGTTTTTTGACATAAAAATTCAACTTATTATCCTCTCCTTGTGATAAAATAATAATCTGATCTATCTGCTGCTCATTCGCCCACTCCATTTTTACATTTCCCGAAGTAGATGGATTCGGATAAATTTTCACTTTTAAAGCATTAAGAGCGTTAAAATTATTAAGTGCATGATCTTTCTGCTCCACATTAAAGTCCAATTCATCCTTTTTTTGAAGTTTAACTTTGACTTGTTCTGTTCCTACTACTTTATCATTCAAATAAAACCACACTAAATAGGTGCCGTTTTCTAAATTGTTAACTTCTAAATTGTTCTGGCTCTTCACATAAAAATCCCATTCTTTATCGTTGTACTTTGAATGCATTCGTATCTGATCGATTTTTGTGTTGACTTTCCAAGCTATTTTTATGTTGCCTGGATTTGCTGGGTTTTGGTAGATCTTGACTTTAAGTTCATTCAATGAAGAATTCGCGGTAATGCCGTTTGTGATTTCATCTTGTTGACCACTGACATATGCAGAAAAAGTCATTGCCGTAAATAATAAGGCGAATTTAAATTTGGTTGTTTTCATAACGTAAAAATTTGTTTGTTGTTTTTATTTGTTGATGCAAATCTATTGCAACAAGACCGCTCCAAAAACAAAAAATAAAGATCAAATGACAAAATACAACATACACTATACACGGAACTAAGTAGTAACCATTACTTGAGGACTTTATGTGGCTTAATACTAAAAAAGGCCCTCCGTTGAGGGCCTTATTAACTAAACTATAACTATGAAAAAAAAATGTTTTTTTTAATATTACTTCGCTTCTTTACAAACCAAAAAAAGCTTTTCATTACAAGACAATTCTTTCGTTGAATTGCTTACACAAATATGCAACTCATTATTGGGCTATCGGACAAAATTATATTTAGAACTCAATAAAATACACAACAATACTTTGATCCTTATAAGTACTTCTACTTAGGGTCTCCTAAATCAAAATAAATAATTTAACTTTAACCAAAATCCGTTAAGTAGCACCTATGGAGTTGACAGTTATTATAACACTTTGTTCTCTTTTACTCATTGCGTACATTTTTGATTTGAGTGCAAAAAAAACAAGGATTCCTTCGGTAATAATGCTTTTGATTCTTGGATTTGGCGTTGGACAAATCCTCAAAGTGATTGAAACACCAATCCCTGACCTTCAACCCGTTCTCCCAATCTTAGGAACAATTGGTTTGATTCTAATCGTACTCGAAGGCTCTCTAGAGCTGAAATTACACCCCTCCAAAATTGGACTCATTAATAAGTCTATACTGGGTTCCTTTATTCCTATACTGCTTTTGTCTTTTTTGATCGCATTTTTCTTTTCATTGATTTCGGATGTTCCATTTAGAACCTTGCTTATAAATGCGGTACCATTATGTATTATCAGTAGTGCTATTGCCATACCTAGCGCAAACTACCTAAGCTCGAGAAACAAGGACTTTATCATTTATGAAAGCAGTCTTTCTGATATTTTTGGAGTCCTTTATTTTAACTTTTTATTGAGAAATGAAGTATTAAATTTCGAAGCTATTGGTGTGTTCACCTTAGAAATGATAATTATTGCAATCATATCCTTAGGAGCCATGATTGGTTTGATTTTTCTTTTAAACAAAATAGATCATCGTATAAAATTTATGCCCATAATCTTATTGATATTAATGGTATATGCAATTACAAAAGCTTATCACCTACCCGCTCTATTATTTATTTTATTTATAGGGCTTTACCTTGGTAATTTAGAACTTTTCTATAAAAACAAATGGATGAAAAATTATGATGTATATGAACTTAAAAAAGAGGTTACTAAATTTCATGATCTTATTGTTGAAGGGGCTTTCCTTATTCGATCTTTGTTCTTTATCATATTTGGGTTTTTAATCGCTCCTGCAGATATTATTAATACAGAAACCATTCTAATTGCACTGCTAATTGTTGCGGGAATATTTATAGTTCGTTATTTACAACTCCTTATTTTTAAACTTCCTTTCAAACCATTATTGTTTTTCGGACCCAGGGGATTAATAACCATACTGCTGTATGTTTCCATACCAAGTATTTTTTCTTTTAACCTCATCAATCAATCTTTAATTATTCAGGTCATTCTATTGACAGCTATAATATTAATGCTTGGATTGGTCTTTTTTAATGAGCCTGATAAAAAAGAAGATTCAGAGTCCTTTCCGAAGTTTAATTAATTAAGTCGTTAAACCCTTTGTCTATATTTAATAAACGACTCTTATAACGTTTGGCGTCCTCATCATTTGTATCAGGAGATTTTAGCAACTCTTCGTATGCCTTTTTAATTTTTGAAATATCTCTTGGCTTAATTACATAATCAAGAGTGACGGCTCGTAAGTCCAAAATTAAATTGGGTAATTCAAATTCAGGATAATAATATTCTAATGTATCTAAATAATTTAAAGACAAATCATATGCTTTTATATTGTCATAAATACCGTAAATATTTATTAAACAATACGGAGCTAAACTGTCTTTAGAAAAGATGCGAAAATATTCCAGATTTTGATTGATTAATTCTTGTCTCAAAACTGATATTTTTGTTTCAATTGCAATTCTCTCAGTTTGATCAGATTTTGCATCCATCATAAATCGACTAATTGATAAATTCTTTAAAGAATCATTTAGTAAAAGGATTTGAGAATTTAAGGCCTCCTTTGATAAAACTTCCCGTTTTTGGTCTACGCTTTTTTCGAATTTTCTCTGAGACTGATCGTTCTTGTCCGTATTACACGCCCCCAATATAAGTGTTAAGGCAAAAAAACTTATTATTAATCTCATTTTTTAGGAGTTTTTTGGAAAGCTCATTTTATATTCAATTTCAATAAGCCCATTGGTAATATTATTTAATTTTTTCTTTAAAAGTTTTCTTTTAAGAGGGTTTAGGTAATCAGTGAACAATATACCCTCAATGTGATCGTACTCGTGTTGAATAATCCGAGCTGCATATCCTGAAAACTTCTCTTCATGTAGCACCCAATCCTCATCATAGTACGAAACAACGATATCAGGCTTTCGAGATACATTTTCACGAATTTTTGGAATGGAAAGACATCCTTCTTGAAAAGACCACTCCATACCTTCTTCTTCTTCGATAATGGGATTAATAAATACTTTTTTGAAATTTTCGATGCCTTCCGCCAGCGGATCGTCCTCTTCTCCATCCTCCTTTTCTGCAAATGGACTACCGTCTACAATAAAAAGACGAATGTTCTTTCCAATCTGCGGAGCTGCCAAACCTACTCCTTTAGCTTTGTACATGGTTTCAAACATATCTGAAATTAACTCATTCAGTTTCGGATAGTCCTGGCCTATCTCATCACATTCCTTTTTAAGAATTGGATCTCCGTATGCAAGAATTGGTAGTATCATGTTTTTTTTTGCAAAAATAAGTAATTCATACTAACTCAGGGAATTCATATAATCTTGAAGGATTATGGCAGCACTCATTTTGTCAATAAGTCCCTTTTGTTTTCTTTGCTGCTTCTTAGAAATTTGTATTAAGGCATTTTGGGCAATTTTTGAGGTCATCCTTTCATCATATAAAACAACTTTAAGGCTTGGATAGCTTGCCTTTACAAACTTCTCAAATAGACGAACATTTTCAGTTATATCAGTATCGGTACCATCCATTGACAAAGGAAACCCAATAACAATAAGCTGAATTTTCTGTCCTTCAATTAACTTCTTTAAGTAAACAGGAAGTTCATTAGAGTCAATAGTTTCTAAGGGGCTGGCAATAATACCAGAATCATCTGTCATTGCAAATCCCGTTCTCTTTAAGCCAAAATCAATTCCAAGTGCTTTAACCATGAATCCAAATGTACGTTTTTTTCAAATGGTCGTTTTATACTTTTTACACTTTTTAACACTTAATAGTTTCCGTAGTTGAAATAATTAATACTTTTGCACCGTGAACTCAAAACAAATTGACATTCTACAAAGAGCAAGCCTCGTTTTTATGAAGCT
>CAJQPH010000228.1 GCA_905480165.1 uncultured Flavobacteriales bacterium | reverse complement strand
TGTATTTATACTGTTGGATATATTCTTTTCAATATAGATTACATATATTCGAATTATGACAGATTATAATCAAGTTATACGGCAATTGAAGGAATTTCGAGACGAACGAGATTGGAAACAATTCCATGATTCCAAAAATCTAGCAACAGCCACCTCCATTGAAGTGGCAGAACTAAAAGAATTGTATATCTGGAAAACAATTAAAGAATCGGAAAAAGTCGATATAGAAAGGATTAAATTTGGCTCAGTGCAAACTTGAAAGTTTATCGCTTACAACTGCCCTACATGCCATATGCTAAACGTTAGGTTTAATTATGAGTAAACTAAAAGACTTCATAGAAAAGAAGATGAGTATGTCTCACATCTATCAGCCAGTAATGATAAAAGTACTGCTGGAAAATGGTGGTTGTGCCGATAAGAAAACTATTGCTCAAAACATTTTGAGTTATGACTTTTCACAAGTTGAATATTATGAAGGTATTACCAACAATATGGTTGGGCTTGTTCTTAGGAAAAACGAGGTAGTTTTAAAAGACAAAAATAACTATGAATTAAAATTATTCGAGGATTTATCATCAACTGAAATTCATGAACTAATTGCTCTCTGTGATTTAAAGATTAATGAATACATCAAAAAAAGGGGAGCTAAAATATGGGATCATAGAAGAAGAAATAGAAAAGCCGTTCCAGGTTCCACAAGATACCGGGTATTAAAACGAGCTGATGGAAGATGTGAATTGTGTGGCATATCTAAAGAAGAAAAAGCTCTAGAAGTCGACCATATTGTCCCAAAAAATAATGGAGGAGAAGATTCAATAGATAACTATCAAGCATTATGTTTTTCGTGTAATGCAAACAAACGGGATACGGATGATACAGATTTCAGAAATCTTAATGTGAAATATCAAACAAGACAATCTGATTGTATTTTCTGCAATATATCAAGAAAAATAATTGCTGAAAATGAATTATCATTTGCTTTCTATGATAAGTTTCCTGTCACTTCAAAACATGTATTAATCATCCCTAAACGTCATTGTATTGATTATTTTGAACTTTCTCAACCTGAAATTAATGCAATGAATAGATTGACTCATATTTTAAAAGAAAAACTTAAAAGTGAGGACTCAAATATATCAGGTTTTAATATTGGATTTAATTCTGGTGAAGATGCTGGCCAATCAGTATTTCATTGCCACATGCACCTGATACCAAGAAGAAAAAATGATGTTTCAAATCCAATTGGAGGTATAAGGAATTTAATACCAGGTAAAGGAGATTACAAGACTAAATAAACTATTGATATTTTAAACAGACTCAACAAAAAATGCCAAGAGAAAGAAATTTAAATGGGTTCTGTCACATTAATTAAATCTGATTTTAAATTATTGTTTCACCAACTTCACCGTTTCACTTCCGTTTTCGGATTGAATTTCTAGAAAGTAGATACCATCAGCAAATTCACTCAAATCGAGTTGGGCTTGGTTAACGCTTTTTTTAGTAGCTAGCACTGCACCATTAACTCCAACAAGACTGTAAACAAATGATCCTTCTAATGTGATTGTTACTAGATCTGAAGTTGGGTTGGGGCTGACAGAAAGATTCCGTTCATTATTCGTCTCTATGCTAGCTTGAGTAGAACCAACCTCTATTACTTCTGTTCCGTTACAACCTGCATCACACATAACTACAACGATATAAGTACCCTCCGTTAAACCGGTCAAATCTTCATCATCATCAAAGTCTCCTGTACGATCATTATCCCAATCAAAACTGTATGCGGGTAACCCACCCGATACCGTAATATCAATGGAACCGTCATCACCCATTAATTCAGGGATAACCGAAAATGAAATAGAAATGGCCTCATATACGACAACCGCAACACTTGATGTGTTTTCGCAACCAAAGTCATCCGTACCTATGACGGTATATTCAGTTGTTCCGAAATCAGGAGTGAAAGCTTCGCCATCAATAACTCCACCGTCCCAAAGATAAGTGCTTGCTCCTGATCCTGTTAATGTAACCTCATCTCCCTCGCAAACTACAGGATCATCTGCTGTTCCCGTAACCTCTGGGAGGGCGTGTACCGTAATATCAATACTCGCCGTGTTTTCGCATCCGGCATCATCAGCTCCTGTTACAGTAAAAGTATACTCACCTATTTCTGGCACAAATGGCTCCCCATCTTCAACATCTCCCTCCCAGAAATAGGTGTCTGCACCTGTTGCTGTTAAGGTTAGAGTATCTCCATTGCAAAGTTCCGTGTCTTCTATCTCAATCTCTACCTCGGGTAAAGTGGGGCAAGTTGAGAAGATGTAAGCTGAACCGCTCTGACTGCCATCATCATCATTTGCGGAAGCCCCTATGAGTATGCGATCACCAATGATTGCAACACTACCGCCAAAATTGTCGCTTGCCTCGGCGTCCGAAGCAGTTAGTTTCTGAGTCTCGATCCAAGTATCACCTTCTAAATCAAAAATATAAGCCGAACCACCAATGTC
>CAJQPH010000227.1 GCA_905480165.1 uncultured Flavobacteriales bacterium | reverse complement strand
ATAAAACACCTACTTTCTTATTTTGATCAGATCCATTAAAATTGAACTTAGAGAGGTAAGCTCTTGAATTGATTTTCTGATTTCCCACCTCTACATATTCTAAGCCATTTGACACGACATCAAAAACAGATTTTTCTGCCTGAATATCTTTATGTGTTTGATCCACATATCCAAGCTTTACCGTTTCACCAACCTGAAACTCTCCAGCATCAGGACTCAATTCATCCATTATCATTTTAAAAATAGTGGTTTTACCTGCACCATTTGGTCCAATAATACCAACAATTCCTGCTGGAGGAAGCTTGAAATTCAGATTGTCATAAAGTAATTTCTCTCCAAAAGACTTTGCAACCGATTGCGCATCAATCACATTTGTCCCTAGACGAGGACCATTTGGAATAGGAATTTCCAACGTTGCCTCCTTCTGCTTGGTATCTTCAGAAAGCATCTTTTCATAGTTTTGAATACGGGCCTTATTCTTGGCCTGTCTCGCTTTTGGATTCATTCGTACCCATTCGAGTTCTCTAGCCAAAACCTTCTGACGCTTAGACTCGGTTTTTTCCTCCTCTTTCAATCTATTACCTTTTTGTTCAAGCCATGAAGTGTAGTTCCCTTTCCAAGGAATACCCTCTCCTCTATCCAACTCTAAAATCCAACCCGCAACATTGTCCAAGAAGTACCTGTCATGCGTTACAGCGATAACCGTTCCTTTGTATTGTTGTAAGTGCTGCTCTAACCAGTCGATTGATTCTGCATCAAGGTGGTTGGTGGGCTCATCCAAAAGCAATACATCTGGATTTTTTAATAACAAACGACAAAGTGCAACCCTTCTTTTTTCTCCTCCTGATAACGTTCCGATTTTTTGATCATTCGGGGGACACCTGAGCGCATCCATTGCTCGATCTAATTTATTATCAAGTTCCCAAGCGTCTAAAGCATCAATTTTATCTGAAACTTCCCCTTGACGAGCGATGAGCTTTTCCATTTTATCAGGGTCATTCAAGACCGCTTCATCCATAAAAGAATTGTTGATCTCTTCATACTCTTTTAGAACGTCTACCGTTTCTTGGCAGCCTTCCATTACAATTTCTTTGACTGTCTTCTCAAGATCAAGTTCAGGCTCTTGAGGTAAATAACCTACAGAATACCCAGGAGAGAAAACAACGTCGCCCTGATATGCTTGATCTAAACCGGCAATGATCTTCATTACAGTTGACTTACCTGAACCGTTTAATCCAATGATTCCAATTTTGGCACCATAGAAAAAAGACAAGTGAATGTTCTTAATGATTTGCTTTCCTTGAGGTGTTAACTTGGTCACCCCGACCATTGAAAATATTATCTTTTTATCATCTGACATAGCTATTTAAAAATTTTAGAAGTGTATATGCCCCATTTGGCAAGACGATACAGCATTGCTGTATGCATTACCCCGAGACCATAAATAATTGAACGTTTGAAACCAATTGATGAAGAATCATCAAAATATTTGGTTGGACAGCTGACCTCTCCAATTGTTATCCCTTTAAAGCAAAGCTGAGCAAGCATTTGATTATCGAACACAAAATCATCAGAATTATTCTCAATACTGATTTGATTAAAAACCTCCTTAGAAAAAGCCCTGTAACCTGTATGATATTCCGAAAGCTTTTGATTCATTAAAATATTTTGTGTAAATGTTAAAAAACGATTGGCGATGTATTTATAAATGGGCATACCCCCTTGTATTGCCCCCTTACCAAGAATACGTGACCCAATAACTACATGATACACATCATTAGCAATCATACTGGCCATGGCGTGTATGAGCTTTGGCGTATACTGATAATCCGCATGCAGCATAATAATGATATCAGCGTTGAGCTCAAGTGCCTTTTTATAACAAGACTTCTGGTTGCCCCCATACCCTCTATTGAATTCATGACGAATAAGATGAGTAATTCCAAGCTCTTTGGCCTTCATGGATGTCTGGTCTTTACTTGCATCATCAACCAAAATAACGGCATCAACGATATCCTGAGGGATCTCATTATAAGTCTTTTCAAGTGTTTCAGCTGCATTATATGCAGGTAGCACGACAGCAATGCTTTTACCGTTTAACATAGCTTCAAAAATAGTCAGGATATGTGAAATGAGCATAAAAAATATCAAAAGGAAAATATCTTTGAGTAAATTTGTTCAGATGAACATTATCGCTCCCCTTGCTGAAAGAATGCGTCCAAAAAATTTGGATGATTATATCGGTCAACAACATTTACTATCAGAAAATGGACCCTTGAGCCTTGCTTTAAACGCTGGAGTGATCCCTTCTATGATTTTTTGGGGACCTCCAGGTGTAGGTAAAACAACGCTTGCATTCCTTGTAGCCGAAAAGCTTAAAAAACCAATTCATACCCTATCTGCGATATCTTCTGGAGTCAAAGATGTTCGGGAAGTTATTGCAAAAGTTCAAAACGCAGGTATGTTCCAAGAAAGCGGAACCATATTGTTTATTGATGAAATACACCGGTTTTCAAAATCGCAGCAAGATTCATTATTGGGTGCCGTGGAAAAAGGCATTGTAACATTAATTGGAGCCACAACAGAAAACCCCTCTTTCGAAGTAATTTCTGCCCTATTATCACGTTGTCATGTCTACACGCTAAAGGACCACACCAAAGAAGACCTTTGCCTTCTATTGGAACGAGCTATAAAAATTGACCCCGTTCTCTCCAAAAAACAAATAGAGCTTAAAGAGCTTGAGAGTTTACTGGCTATTTCAGGAGGAGATGCCAGAAAAATATTAAATGTCTTTGAAATCATTATAAGTACACTATCAAAGGAAAAAAATATTACGATCACCAATGAATTAGTGATGCAAAATGCGCAGCAGTCATTGGCTCGATATGACAAAGATGGCGACCAACATTATGATATCGTATCGGCCTTCATAAAGTCTATTAGAGGAAGTGATGTTAATGCAACGGTATATTGGCTTGCAAGAATGGTTGAAGGTGGAGAAGACCCGAAATTTATTGCACGAAGGTTGATTATCTCGGCATCGGAGGATATTGGTCTAGCCAACCCGAACGCTTTGCTTATTGCCAACACTACGTTCGAAGCCGTTGAAAAAATAGGATGGCCCGAGTCACGAATCATTCTTTCTCAATGTGCGATCTACCTTGCCAATAGTCCCAAAGGCAATGCAGCATATATGGCCATAAATAATGCACAATCAATAGTACAGAATACAGGGAATCTCAACGTTCCTTTACCGATTCGAAATGCATCAAGTGCATTAATGAAAGAGCTTGGGTATGGTGAAAAATACAAATACAGCCATGACTTTGACGGGAATTTTGCAGCACAAGAATTTTTACCTGAAGAAGTAAAAGGGTGCTCCTTTTACAAAGCAGGCTCCAGTGCCAAGGAAAAAGACATTGAAAACAATCAGAACGCTCTTTGGAAAAACAAGTATAAAAAATGATCGGAAGTATTATATATTATTTCTTCTTGTATCCATTATCTCTATTGCCATTATGGTTCCTATACGGATTGAGTAATCTGATCTATATCATTCTTTATTACGTCATTGGGTATCGGAAAAAAGTAGTTATTGATAATTTGACAAGAAGCTTTCCAGAAAAGACTGATAAAGAAATCAAAAAGCTATGTAAAGAATATTACTGTCATTTTTCAGACATTATAGTTGAAGGCATCAAGAACTTAAGCATTTCTCAAAAAGAGCTCGAAAAAAGATTTACGATTAAAAACACTGAAATTGTCGAGGATTATTTCGATAAAAAACAAAGCATCATACTGACTTCAGGGCATTTCAATAATTGGGAATGGCTTATCACGATTCAAGATATTCTACTACCCCATCAGGCCATAGGGATTGGAATGTCCATGTCCCAGCAATCACTCGACGAGAAAATCAATAAACGCAGAGCGCGATTGGGAATGATCGTTACACACTCCGGTAATTACAAAAGACAAATCGAGGCCCTAAACACTCCTTATGCTCTTCTCGTTCTTGGAGACCAATCTCCTGGAGAAGCAAGAAAGTCGTATTGGACAAAATTTTTAAATCAAAGAACTGGGTTTGTTTTTGGCACAGAACATATTTCCAATACTTTTGACCTGCCCGTAATATATTACACCGTAAACAAGAAGAAAAGAGGCCATTATGAACTTGAATTTAAGGTGATTTGTGATGATCCAAAATCACTTGGATATGGTGAAATCACAGAAAAATATGTAAATTTCCTCGAAAAGGATATTTTAGCACATCCATCTGAATGGGTTTGGTCCCATAAAAGATGGAAAAAAGCAGAACCAAAAGACATCAATACATTAAATGAAACGAATGAAAAAAACTTTAATAATCGCTTTCCTCGTAAGTAGTGCAGTTAGCTTTAATGGATATGGTCAATGGTATCACTACGCCGATTCGGAAACACATTCTAGGGGAATAGCTGCATTTAAAAATCACGTATACTTGAGTTCAAATACAGGATTGATTTATGATCATGATATAAAAAGACACAACACTACTGCAATGAATCTTAACAATCCATTAAAAGAACTTCGAGACATCGACGTTAATGGGAAAATGATTGTCGCTATGCAGAGTGATAATTCAAGTAAGCTTGTTTATGTTATTAATAATAAGTCAATTGCAATACCCATAAATAGAGAGGAAACCTTTTTTGACGGCATGGTTATTTACGCCCAGAAAGGCATGATGTTTGGCGATCCAAAGAACGGTAACATACCCGTATTTATATCCAAATCAGGAGGGATTCAATGGTCGAAGGCACCTACT
>CAJQPH010000226.1 GCA_905480165.1 uncultured Flavobacteriales bacterium | reverse complement strand
CCGTCTTCACAAACCATCGCCAATCGGTCAACATCAGGATCTACAGTAAAACCAATATCAGCACCTACCTCCTTTATCTTTGCAGAAAGATCTGTAAGATGCTCAGGTAGTGGTTCTGGATTATGTGGAAATTGTCCCGTTGGATCACAATATAATTTGGTGATCTGTTGTACACCCAAAGCTTTAAGTAAGGCAGGAACGAAAATCCCTCCCGTCGAATTGACCGCGTCAACTACAACATGAAAATCGGCGCTTCTTATCGCATCAGTATCTACCAAAGGAAGGTTTAATACGGATTCAATATGTTTCTGTAGGTACGTATCATCATTGGTATGGCTTCCAAGTTCATCAACCTCAGCGAACTCAAAATTTCCACTTTCTGCCATTTCCAATAAATCAGCTCCTTCTTGAGCTGAAATGAATTCTCCTTTCTCATTGAGCAACTTCAGTGCGTTCCATTGTTTTGGATTGTGACTTGCTGTGAGGATAATTCCCCCATGTGCGTTTTCCATTGGAACGGCAACTTCCACAGTTGGAGTGGTTGAAAGGTTCAAATTAACGATATCAATACCAAGTCCGATTAAAGTTGAACAAACCAAATCAGATACCATCTGTCCTGAAAGTCTTGCATCACGACCAATAACAACTTTAAGTCTTTGATTGGGATGTTGTGACTTTAGCCATGTGCCGTAAGCTGCAGCAAATTTAACAGTATCAATAGGAGTAAGGCCTTCATTGATCGCACCACCAATGGTTCCTCTAATTCCTGAAATGGATTTAATGAGTGTCATTTTAAAGATCTTTGAAGTTGAATCATTTTTAGCAAACTCACCGCACATTCTATTCCTTTATTTCCATGTTTTCCACCAGCACGATCAATTGATTGTTGCATGTTGTTGTCAGTAAGTACACAAAAAGAAATTGGGGTATTGTAATTTAGCATAACAGTCATGATGCCTTGGGTTGCTCCACTGCAGACATAATCAAAATGTTTGGTCTCTCCTTGAATGACAGTGCCGATTGTGATTACTCCATCAAGTTTTTGTGACTCCAAAAGAGTTTGCGCTCCCATAGGGAGTTCAAAAGCGCCTGGTACGGACTTGATGAGTATGTTTTTTTCAGAAACTCCGTTTTCTTTAAAGGTATCAATTGCACCCTTCATTAGCTTGTTGGTAATGGCTTCGTTCCATTCAGAAACAACAATGCCGATTTTGTAATCGGCACCATTTGATAGATTCTTTTTGTCGTATTTCGACAGATTCTTAATGGATGTGGCCATTAATTAATTTTTTTGTTCTCGCTTCTGGCTTTGTATTTATTCATGTTCTTTTGCTTTGCTTCCAACGAATTTGGATAATGAAAAGCAATTTCTTCATAATATGCGGTTGCTTCAGCATTTTTCTTAAGCTTTTCAGAATTAAGCCCGGCCTTAAATAAATACATTGGACTTGTGAAGTTGTTTTCATTTATTTTTGAAGCTTCGTCATATAATTCTATCGCTTCAGCATATTTCTTCATTTCGGATTTGCAGTCTCCTTGAAGTCCAACAATCATAGCTGACATATAGGTGTCTTCAACTGAGATGTCTTCCAGTAAAACCAAAGCTTGTTTATATTTTCCATTTCTCATGTATTGAGTCGCAAGAATATACTTACTTATTTCTCCACCAATTTTACCATCGTATTTTTTTACGGCACCTTGCAACTGCTTAATAGGATCTTTAGGTGCTTTCGTTGTATCGTTAGGGTCTTGATCTTTTAAAATGTAATTTAAAGACTCATAATAGGCATCCTTTGATTTTTCATTGTCAGGCTTCCAGATAAATTGTCTGTACCCTAAAAAAACAACTACTCCAATGAGAATAGCAGATAATGATATGGAAGCTATTTTGAAAAATTTATTGTTTTTAAATTTTTCTTTTATGTCGTCGAAAGAAAAGTTGTCAGTCATGAGCTAAAATTTGATTGCAAAAGTAGTATTTTTTTTGCTAATATCTGTTATACCTAATATAAGAATCAGTATGTGACATTAATATAGGTCGTATCAAATGGAAGTGTTATTTCTGAAAGTATACCCGTATTGTTCGTTCCGTATACTGAATACAATATAGAATAGGGTTCGTTTCCATTATTAATACAATAAATCGTAGTGTCGAGTTCTCCAAAAAATTGTTGCTCAGTTGATGGACAACATTCTATACAGTTTTGTAATCCAAGCTGTTTGGTGTAAGTAAAAACATCTGTAGGTAAAGGGCTATTGTTTAGTAAATTTATACCAATCCAACCTTTTGCATGGGTTGAGTAATTTCTTACGTTGTCTTGTTCCAATGACAAAGAAGAAAAATAGATATCTTTATTTATTGTAAAGTACCCTTCCTTTTCAATTTTAATAACATATCGCTCTATTTGTTCTCGTGGGAAGGTGAAGACATACTTACCGTCCGCTGCCAATAAGACTGAGTCTTGTAGGGTAAGACTTGAAGAACCAATAGGTACTTTATAAAGCTTTAACCAAGTGTCAGCCAATGGAGTATTAAAGGTCAAATCAGTAATCTCTCCTTTTAAAGTGAAATTACCAGCACCTTTTTTACATGAAAGTAAAGTCAGTGATGCTAAGATGATAAACAAATAGGTTTTCATGTTAACCGATTATTAAGCTTTTCCTACTTTTCGGAACAAACAAATAATCTCCTGGCTCTATTTGCTTGCCGTCCTCTTTAACGAACTTAAAGTTATTGATTCCATATTGCACGTATCCGAGGTCAGTAAAAAAAGGAATCATTTCTCTTCTGTTTTCAGTGGATATTTCAATTTGAACGATCGGTTGATATTGCTTTAGAACCTCCTTCAGCTCCTGGAAAACAATCCATTCAAATCCTTCAATATCACATTTAATATAGTCAATTTTACTCAGGTTTTTGAGTAGCGAATTTGGATTTACGATCTGAACTTGTTGTGTTGGGTGCTCTGACTTCTCGTCTGATTTAGAAATGTAGGGGAGTCCTGTGCGAATCATTCCATTAGATTTTGGTAGAATCATTGTAACTTCTCCAGCATCCTTTCCAAGAGCAACATTATGTATTTCAATATTTTTTCTTGAACTAAGGAAATGTTTTAGAATAGAATAATATTGAGGTAATGGTTCTATACAAATCACTTTGCCATTTGGTGATAGGCGTGAAAAAGTTTTACTGAAATAACCTAAATTTGCTCCAATATCAATTACGACATCTCCATCCTGAATTAATTCCTTTACCATGTAATGGTATTTAAAACTCTTGTTTTTTCTTAAAAGCTTTAGGTCGTAAAGGACATAAAAAAATCTATGAAGATTTCTCAGGTAAATGCTTTCAGGTAATATTTTGAATAAAATTTTCTTGATCAGTTTCATCAACTACGAAAGTATTAATTTTTTAAGTTTCAGTTCTATGTTGAAGATTGAAATCTTCTTTTTTCTTACTTGTGTTCTATTTGCTACTTTTAAGGCATGAAAAAATACCTCACTTTGTTGTTGATCATTCCTTTTATATCGTTTGGTCAGTTGAAACTTTCTGAAATTATGCAAGGGGATGATTTTGTTGGGCATTTACCTAAAGACATTAAATGGGATGTCTCGGGTAGAAAGGTGTGCTACGATCAAAAGGTCGACGGTGAATTTGTGACGTTCTGCTATGATTACAAATCCAAATCAATCGATTCCTTGGTAGAGGATTTAATTGTTTTTGATCGTGATCAATCCTTATTTAATCGTCAATTTCAAATTATAGATAATGAGTTGAGCTATTGGGATAAAACCAAAAATACGAAGCATGTTCTGTTTTCATCGGAGCAGCGTTTGAGCAACCTTCAAAGAGGAGTAGGTAAAAATCACATCTATTTTCAAATGGGGAAAAATTTATTTGAGTGGTGTTTGGAAGAAAATACTCAACTGAAACAGATTACGAATTTCACGAATAAAATAATACCCAAAACACAAAATAAACAAGGGCATTTATTTGAGCAGCAACAAGAGCTTTTTGAATATTTTTCTAAAAGTGATTCTAAGAAGACCGATAATCAGAAAGGATTAAAATCTATTTATACAGGTGATGGAGATGTGGTTTCCTTAAAGGTTCATCCAAAAGGACAATTTGTATTACTCAAAAAACACTTAAGTGTTGATCAAAAACAAACATCATTTATGTCATTCGTAAATGCAGACGGTTATACAGAAACCAAAACGGCTAGACCAAAAGTCTCGCAAAATGAACCCAGTCAATATTTTGGGGTTTTTTCTCGATCAAATGACACACTTATTTGGGTTGACTTTTCAGGTCTTTCAGACCTAGACAAGAAGCCTTCGTATATCAGTGTTTCGGATAGTGTAAATGAATCAGTAGAGCAAAACTTATTTATGAATAACGCTTTGTTTTTAAGTAGTGAAAATGCTGCAATTTTAGATGTTCGCTCAGCTGATAATAAGGACAGATGGATTGTGCTATTAGATCTTGAGAGTGGAGAGGCAACAGAACTTATCCATGAGCATGATGAAGCATGGATCGGTGGACCAGGAATCTCTTCCTGGAATATGGTTCCGAGTTATCTTTCATGGATGAAAGATGATGAGTCCTTTTTGTTTCAGTCTGAAAGATCGGGTTTTTCTCACCTCTATTCATATGATATTCCTTCGGGAGCTATTGACACATTAACCTCTGGAAGATTTGAAATTAGGTCCGTAACAAAGTCAATCAAAGAAAATAAGCTTTTTATTGCTTGTAATCGTTCTCATCCTGGCGACCGAAACCTTTTTATATTGAACTTAAATACGAAAGATTTGATGCCTGTTTTAGAAAATGAAGGCGCATATGAGGTGTCTATTTCTCCAAGTGAATCAGTTATGGCTTATCGTTATTCTAGCAGTAACAGGCCTTGGGAGTTATATGTGAGCAAATTAAAACCGGGAGCAGAGCCTTTTCAAATTACGTCATCGACTACAAAAGAGTTTGATAAGTATAATTGGATGAAGCCTGAATTTATTGATTTTGAGGCTGATGATGGAACAACTGTTTATGCAAGGGTATATGAGCCGAATACTGATCGTAAAAATGGAGCCGCCGTATTTTTTGTGCATGGTGCTGGATATTTACAGAATGCACATCATTTCTGGAGCGGATATTTTCGAGAATACATGTTTCACCATTTGTTAGTTGAAAAAGGATACACGGTTTTAGACTTAGATTATAGGGCAAGTGATGGTTATGGAAGAGATTACAGAACCGCCATATATCGTCATATGGGCGGTAGAGATTTGGAGGATTATATTGACGCCAAAAAATTCATGGTTGAAAATTACGAGCTTGATTCAACTCGAATTGGTATATATGGAGGTTCTTATGGTGGTTTTATCACTTTAATGGCATTGTTGACAAAGCCTAATGAATTTGCTTGTGGAGCAGCTCTGCGTTCGGTTACTGATTGGTCGCATTATAACCACGAATACACGAGTAATATATTAAATTACCCAGAAACCGATTCGCTAGCTTATCGAAGAAGCTCGCCTATATATTTCGCTGAAAACTTGACTAAACCATTGCTTATGCTCCATGGAATGGAGGACAACAATGTACAGTTTCAAGATGTTGTACGTTTAAGTCAACGGTTCATTGAGTTAGGTAAAGAAGACTGGGAACTGGCTGTTTTTCCTATTGAGGCGCATGGCTTTAAAGAAGCGAGTTCATGGACAGATGAATATAGGAGAATCCTAGAGTTGTTTGAAAAACATTTGAAATAAACATGAAGGTAGAACTTAGAAGGCTTAATAGTAAGGAGGAAATGTTGGCATGTCATCATGTGATATTAGAGATGTATCCCTCACTAGATATTATGGATTATAGGAGACAACTTGAAGAAATGCTTCCCCATAACTATTTTCAGATAGGTGCATTTGACGGAGATGAATGCGTAGGAATGAGTGGGGCTTGGATTGGGAATAAATTGTGGTGTGGAAAGTATCTAGAGGTAGATCATATTATTGTCAGCTCAGAATGTCGATCAAAAGGGGTAGGGGAATTATTACTGAAATTTCTGAAAGCAATAGCGCAAGAAGAAAATTGTGCTTCTTTGGGACTTGATTCGTTTACACATAATCACCAATCGCATAAATTCTTTTTTAACAACGGGTTTGAGATAAAGGGGTACCATTTTGTACAAGTTTTAGAGCCATCGAAATTTAAATAGCTAATCAAGGATTTGAAGGTTGGCGAATCTTAGTAATATGGTTTTGCTTCCGTGATGAGGAAAGAAAATGGTCGCTTTTTGATCTGCTCCAGAACCTTCCATGTGAGTAACTTTTCCTTTGCCAAAGGTCTGGTGCTCAACATTAAAACCCACCTTAATGTTCTTGTCATCTGTATTCGTCTTTTGATTTCTTGAAACATCTTTTAATGACCGAAGGTTGGGATTACTGCTAATTTTATTCAGTCCTCCAGAGCGTGTGCCTTCAAAACCTTTCATAGATAGTCCACGCCCTAAGGATTTGGACTTTGAGGAGAATTCTATGTATTTGGAATCTATTTCATCGATAAATCGGCTTGGTTCACAGCTAATGGACTGACCCCACAAGAATCTCGAAACGGCATATGATAAGGTGCATGATTCCATGGCGCGGGTAATGGCAACATAAAACAACCTTCGCTCTTCCTCTAGGTCAGTCCTTGAATGCAAGGACATTTGAGAGGGAAACAAGTTTTCTTCCATTCCAACGAGGTATACATTTTGGAATTCTAAACCTTTGCTCGAATGAATTGTCATTAAAGAAATATGGTTGATTTCTTCAGATTTGTCTTGATCGGCATCAGTCAATAAGGCGACTTCAAGCATGAAATCTGCAAGTGTATTCGGGTTTTCTTCATCTGAGGAATTTGAAAATTCTTGAATACCGGACAAAAGCTCTTCTACATTCTGAAATCGTTCTACTTCCTCAGGTCCCTTATCCTTTGCATCCATAAGCTCTTTCATGATTCCTGATGAA
Source organism: uncultured Flavobacteriales bacterium (assembly GCA_905480165.1). Taxonomy (GTDB): domain Bacteria; phylum Bacteroidota; class Bacteroidia; order Flavobacteriales_D; family Crocinitomicaceae; genus UBA952. Next base: position 4,944 of record CAJQPH010000226.1, on the reverse strand, counting down.
CGGGCAATACGTTCTGCTAATGAAAAGGCGTCTTTACTATTGATTTCAGACTGAAAGCTCTTGATCATTGTTGCAAATTCTGCAATTCGACTTTTGGTACCATTGTTAATGTCGACAGGATGTTTTTGGAAGTCACAGATGACTTCCCACATACTTGTTGAGTAGCTATTTGCAGCAATGATTAGCTTTTCAATACTCGTTTTCCCAATCGCCCTTTTCGGATAGTTAATGACCCGCTTTAAAGCTTCTTCATCGTTTGGGTTGGCTGATAAACGAAAATAGGCGAGTAGATCCTTAATTTCTTTTCTCTGGTAAAAGGACAGTCCACCATATACCTTATATGGAATATTGAGCTTTCTTAATGCCTCTTCAAAAGATCGAGACTGTCTATTTGTTCGATATAAAATGGCGAAATCATTGTAAGATGAATTCTTTTCAGATTGTTTCTCCTTAATCATTGATGAAACGGTACGGCCTTCTTCATTGTCTGTTGGAGTTCGGATTACCTTTATTTTAGTCCCAACTTGATTGTCTGTCCATACGCTTTTATGGATCTGATCTTTATTATTTTTAATAATACTATTTGCAGCCTCGACAATGTTTTTTGTACTTCTGTAATTTTGTTCAAGTTTGTATAAGATGAAATCCGGATAATCTTTTCTGAAATTGAGAATATTCTCAATATTTGCTCCTCTGAATGAATAAATACTTTGAGCATCGTCACCAACGACACAAATGTTTTCATATGCTGCAGCAAGTTTTTTGATGATTAAGTATTGTGCATAGTTGGTGTCCTGGTACTCATCTACAAGAATATATTTGAATTTGTGTTGGTAGTAATGTAGTACCTCCGGAAAATCTCTTAATAAAACATTGGTGTAGTATAGCAAGTCGTCAAAGTCCATTGCTCCAGACTTTTGACATCTATTCATGTAGCTTGTATAAATCCTTCCCATTTCAGGACGTCTAGATTGTTTGTCTTCAAGTATGATTTCAGGATTTTGACAATACGCCTCGGGTGATATTAGGTTGTTTTTCGCTGTAGATATTCTACCAAAAACGTTACTTGGCTTGTATGTTTTGTCATCAAGTTTAAAGCCTTTGATAATATCTTTGAGGACACTTTTTGAATCTTGTGTGTCATAAATAGTGAAATTATTTGGGAAGCCTATACGGTCTGCGTTAAATCGAAGAATCTTCGAGAAAACAGAGTGAAAGGTTCCCATCGTAATATTTTTAGCTTCTTGTCCACCAATAATAGAACCAATTCTCTCTGTCATTTCACGAGCAGCTTTATTGGTGAATGTCAAAGCCAAAATATTAAAAGGGTCAATCTCCTTTTCAATCATGTACGCAATGCGATATGTCAATACCCTGGTCTTACCAGATCCTGCTCCGGCAATAACCATAGTAGCTCCGTACAAATGTTCGGCAGCTTTTCTTTGACTCTCATTTAATTCATCCAAAAAATGCATGGGACTATTTTTAACAAAACTAGTCATTCAACAATTCAATTAAAAGCTGAAATTATGTCAATTAAAATAATTTTTAAACAATTATAATGACTTGGAATAAAACAGAACCATTACTTTTGTAATAATGAAAAAAATTAAAATATTTCACAACAATCGTTGTTCAAAAAGCAGGCAAGCCTTGGCTTTGGTCAAATCTTTGACAAATGAAGTTGAGGTTGTTGATTATATGAATAACACCGTTTCAAAAGATGTGCTTGCGCAAGTCCTTAAAGATCTTGAAATGAGTCCGTCAGAGTTGTTGAGGAAAGGCGAAAGTGATTATAAACAACACGTAAAGGGTAGAGATTTAAGTGATGATCAAATTATTGATTTAATGCTTTCTTATCCGAAATTAATTGAGCGACCCATTGTTATGAATAACGGAAAGGCCATAGTCGCAAGACCTCCAGAATTGGTAAATGACTTTGTTGGGAAGTCATCCTAAAATATGCATTGGTCTATTTTCTTTTAGATGAAAACCATTCGAATTATAAAAAAAAGGAGCTTATTGTTTTTTTTTGGTCATTCACTCATTATTTAAATTATCTTTGATTTATTCCGTTATGAAGTTAGACAATATATATCTTAAGGCAGGTACGCCATTTTCAAAATCAATCAATAGTTGGTCTGAAGAAAACGCCAATAAAGTGAATCAAGTCACTGAGCGTTATGACTTGCATATTGAATCGTTTGACAGTCTTCTTATCGTAAGTGAAAACCAGTCTATATCTAAAGAGAATTGGAATTTAAAATCTCTTTTTGATAAAAATCAAAAGCCATGTTATCGTATTGATATTAATGGAACCCTGAATGTCGCTATTGCCAATATAGAATTATGGCTTGAATCCAATAAGTCAAAAAACCTTCTTATCGTGGGTAAAGATGAGATTGTTAAAAACAAGAACTTAAATCGTTTTCTCGAAAAACTCACTATAGTTAAGCTCTAAGTTCAGCTCCCAATTCCTTTTTTAATCGAATTCTTATTTTCTCCATAATGGGGTCAATTTGAGCGTCCTGAAGAGTTTCCTGCGGATGCTGAAATACAAATGAAACAGCGTAAGACTTTTTGTTTTCCGGAAGATTCTTTCCTTCGTATACATCAAATAGATTTATTCTTTTTAAAAGATTTTTTTCTGAGTCTAAAGCTATTTTTTCAATGGAATTATAATTCACAGCTTTATCTAAAATGAGAGAAAAATCCCGCTTTACAAAAAAGGTTTTAGGTAGTTCTTCAAATACGGTTGTTTTGCGTTTTCTGTTTTTCATGGCGACATCTACGTTCAGGATACCAGCAAACACGCTTCCTTTAAAGCCAATTTCTTTTTTTACCTCATTTGATATTTCTCCATATTCAATAATTGGTTGCTTTTTTAAATTGAGATGTTGAAAAGTATCGAAATAGACAGAATCATCTCCCTTCTTTTCCTTGAGATTCAGGCCAAGTTTGTTTCCAAGTGTTTGACAAATGGATTTGAGCTCAAAAAAATCAACTGCTTTGCTGTCATTTCTCCAGGATTCAGGTTTCTGATTTCCTGTAATGACAAAGGCCAATTGTCTTGTTTCATGGAATCCTTTTTCAGACTTCTCATATACTTTCCCAAACTCATAAAACTTCAAATCGGACTGTTGTCGATTTTGATTGTATTTGATGTTTTCAAGAAGGCCAGGCAACATGCTTCTTCGCATGGATGACAATTCAGAGCTTAAAGGATTAAGGACAGATACTTTTGATCGGCCTAATTTTTCATCAAGCTTGTCGCCAAATAAATCCTTGCTTAAAGAGTTATTAATAACCTCATTAAATCCATTAGAAACGAGCCATTCAGATAAGGTCCTGTGAATTTCGTTTGAGTTTTCAAATACTTTGTTTTGAAATGATATATGCCATTTCTTTGGAATAGGAACTTGGTTAAAACCATATATCCTTAGAACTTCTTCCATAATATCTTCGCTACGATATACATCTCTACGATATGAAGGAACGATGAGCTGTAGGTTTTCCTCGTTTAACTTTTGACATTTAAAATCTAAATTTTTTAAAATATTTATGATTTCTTCAGCCTCAATATTGATTCCTAGTCTTCTGTTTAAAGAATTGATGTTCAAATCTATTTTAACCTCTTCAGTATTTCTTGAGTCAATTATTTTGGGACTCATTGAAAGTTCTCCTCCAGTAAGCTCTAATATCAAGCTGATGGCTCTGTTCATTGCTTTTTTAGTCAATGATGGATCAACACCTCTCTCAAATCTAAAACTTGCATCAGTTTGAAGGCTGTGTGATTTTGATGTTTTTCTAACTGATGTTGAATCAAATATGGCGGATTCCAAGAATATGGCCTTACTTTCGTTGGAAATGCCGGAAGAAATCCCTCCATAAACGCCAGCAATGCAAAGGTTTTCTTTTCCATTTGTGATCATGAGTTCTTCACCATTGAGTTTTCTTTCCGTACCGTCCAGTGTTGTGAATAAATCTCCCTTAGTACTTTTCGTCACTAATATTTTATCACCAATTTTGTCCAAGTCGAAAGCGTGGAGAGGAGTACCGAATTCAAACATGACATAATTTGTAATGTCTACTATATTATTAATGGGTTCTATGTCTATTGATAAAAGTGCTGTTTGAAGCCAATCAGGAGAAGGTTCAATCTTAATGTTTTGTAGGGTTGCCCCTATATAAGTTGGACACAAAGTAGGTTCTTCTACTTCTATAGAAAACTTTACATTGTCTTTTATACTTGGAATATCCATATGTGGAAGCAGGAGTTGCTTATTCTCTTTATTGTGATAATTCAAATAGGCCTTAATGTCTCTTGCTACTCCAAAATGCCCCATGGCATCACATCGATTTGGTGTTAACCCGATCTCAAGCTGATAATCACAACTAAGATTGAAATAAGTAGAAGCCTTAGTGCCTACTTCTGCTTTTTCATCAATAACCATAATTCCCTCGTGCGAATCACCTAGACCGATTTCATCCTCTGCGCAAATCATTCCAAATGACGACTTTCCTCTTATTTTTGCTTTTTTTATTTGGAATGGTTTGTCTGGTTCCGGATACAACATGCTGCCAACTGTAGCTACAATGACTTTTAGTCCTGATTTCACATTGTCCGCGCCACATACGATTTGTAAAACTTCAGTTCCTATGTCTACCTGCGTGACTTTTAAACGGTCCGCGTCTTCATGTTTAACGCAATCCGTTACTTTTCCTATTACGAGGCCCTCTAATCCTCCAGGGATTTTGTCAATTCTTTTGACACCTTCAACCTCTAAACCGGTATCTGTCAATACTTTTGCAAGTTCAGTTACAGATAAATCAAAATCTATGTAGTTTTTAAGCCAATTGTAAGATACCTTCATGTAAATTTAATTTCTCTGCGAATTTATTAATAATGAAGCAATCTAATACCTAATGATTATAGAATATTCA
>CAJQPH010000225.1 GCA_905480165.1 uncultured Flavobacteriales bacterium | reverse complement strand
TATTTTTTCAGCAATTTCATCATCTTTAAGATGTTCAATATGACCCCTACCGTTTGTTGCTTGGTCAAATTTTATTGCTTCTAATATTTTTTCACTAAAGTCTTCTACTGTGTTTTCTGCTAAAAAACAGCCTTTTACGTTTTTTAAAATTAATTCTACATCTCCAATATTCGTAGAAACAATGGGTCTATTACAGGCCATGGCCTCTTTTATGACATTTGGTGATCCCTCAAATAAACTTGATAACACAATAACGTCTGAAGCATTCATGTATTTTGGAATATCATCATGGTTAATATTTACTAAATGATGTAATACAATAGGTTGGGTTTTTATTTTTTCGATTGCTTTTTTTGTGAGATTGTAATTTTTGACGGGAAGTTCAGGATTGGCTGCAAATAGTATATGTTTATGTTCTTTATCCCATTCTAATTCATGTTGCATTTTAGATTTGTCTAAAGGTTTAAATTGATTAAAATCAACGCCATTAGGAATTATTGATGTTTTGTTGGGGACATTTATTAAATTATATAATTCTTCTGTTTTTACAATAACATGATCGGTTTTATTTTTAACTACCCAGAATACATATTTTCGAATAAGTCTCTTTAATAGAGGATTTTCTTTTTCGGGACTTAATACATCACTTCCCATAAGTGAAATTACAAATGGAGTTTTTTTGAATTTTAAGAATTGTGACAGATAACAAACGATTGCACATAAACCAAAATGTGCGTGTATCACATCATATTTTTTTGACTTAATTTTTTTCGATAAGAGAATGATATTCCATGCATAGCCTATCATGCCTTTTCCTTTAATAGCAAAAAAGTCTATTTTATGATTTTTCTTAGAAATTGATTCTCCTTGTTTTTTTATTATCGGAGAAATCCCCTGTTTTTTGTTTCCACTTGATACGAAAAGGATATTCATCAAATAATAATAATTAAAAAAGTAAAATCACTAAACGTGGTTTATATTGTCTCATAAAGCAGATTATGCATTACTCATTATCTAAAGAAGTCAAAAGAAACTTTTTTTAATGAAGCTCATTGTGCTATTTACATATATTTCTTCTAATTCAACCTTGGTATGTTTTAAGAGCCACTTTTCTTGTTCTTTAACAAAATGAAAAGGCGAATTTTCTATGGTTTTCGTCCCGAAATAAATGGCTTGAAACTCGAAAATAATTAATTCATTCATGGTCTCTGCAATATCCAATGAAAGGTGCGGCACATTTAATTTCTTACGTGTCTCAAAAGCAAGGTTTAATATGTTTTCAGGAACATTCTCAGAATAGGCGTAAATACCACTACCACTCGCGCGAAAATCATTTTTTCGATTTTGTCTTTTCAGTGCAAAGATCATGTCATTATATACCAAAACTTTCCAATCAAATTTAATATCTGGCATGAAATCTTGAATAACTATTTTCCCTCTTTTTAATTCTTCTGGGTCATAATTATTTCTGTGGCGAATTCGTCTTAGATATTCTCTTAGTTTGTGTTTAAATTCTAATTTGGGTGCAATAGACGAGAAAAACCTGTAAACTGATTGAACATCATCTGCTTTTATGACGGCCTTAGATAAGGCACCATCTGGTCCTTTTATTACTGAGGGGAATTCAATATTGAGACTTGAAATTTCTTTTTTGGTAGCTGCGAATTTACTTTTAAATACATTTTTATCCTTAAAGTCATAATGTGTTCTAAGCATTTCCATAAAAACCTTGTTGTTGTGGGCTCTCAAGAAAATATATTCTGGAATACAAATATGATGACTGAGCGAAAGCAAGTGTATTGAATCCTCTATAAATGATTTATAATGCCCTCCTTTATCCTCAGAAGAGGTATACAAAATGAAGTAGGTGTCCTTTTCTTTGAGTAACTCTAGAGCATTTGTAAAGTTGAATACTTTTACTTGACAATTGTGTTTATGGAAAATTTCAATAGATTTCTCAATATCGAATCCTGACCGATAAGTCTTTGATTTTTGTTTAGATCCAAAACGGCCAAGATAATCTGTAATTAATGCAACTTTTGTGCTCATAACAATCTAATTAACTCTGCAGGGTTCCCCCCATAAATACAATTTTCTGGAACAGATTTATTTACAACACTTCCTGCAGCCACGATGGCTCCGTCGCCAATGGTCACTCCCGGCAAAATTATTGTGCCAGTACCAATCCAAACATTGTCTCCAATTATAATTGGATGAGAACTGCCTTGCGAATTAAATCGTTTTTCTTTTTCCAAAGCGTGTCCATTTGAGTCCATGATTTGACAATTTGCCGCAATTAAGCAATGATGACCAATTTCAATTCTATCGAAAGCGTGTATACAAGAACCATGAATTCTAGTATTGTCTCCAATTGTAATGATTGAATTCGGTTTGTCACAAAGGATTTTAACTGGAACAAACATATTTACATGGTATGTTCTATTACTGGAATTGAGAAGAATGTTTTTACCGAGTTTTACCTCCGCATCTTTATGAACCCTTATGGTCGGCCATCTATTAATTTTTAAACCAGAATCAAATGCGATGTTTTTATAGACTAGCCTAAGTTTTAGTTTGAATAAAATGTTATTGAATAAATACAAAGCCCTAATCATACGATCTCTCTTTTGGTTTTATTTCTTTTGAATATTATATAATGTTCGTATAAAATTCTAAGACTGGCTCCCATAATTGCGACTCTAATAGAATTAAAAAGTATAGCATTTATTCC
>CAJQPH010000224.1 GCA_905480165.1 uncultured Flavobacteriales bacterium | reverse complement strand
TTTGGCGAACGAAATTGGTATGTTTCTAGTCTGAACGGAATGGATACGATGCTTAATAACTCAAATCCTAATATACAGATAGGTTCAGGTTATGAGCAGTATGATATGCTACAAAAGTTCATTTACAAACCAAACGAGTTTGTATTACATAAGGTTAATTTACAGTTGTCTAACTCTGGTAATGTAGATCGTTATGATCGTCTCACACAATTAGAAAATGGTGAGGCCAAATATGCCCAATGGTATTACGGACCGCAGTTCAGATTTTTATCTTCCTATTCTCTTGAGTTATCAAAACCGAATAAGTTCTTTGATTTTTCAAAATTAGTGTTGGCGTATCAGTCCATTGAGGAAAGTCGAATGGTCAGGAAGTTTAGAGACGTTGAGCTAAAAAGTAGAAATGAGTCATTGAACATCGTAACACTTAATTGTGACTTCTCGAAGGAGATTGTCTACAAACGAAGGAATGGTAAGATCTTGAATCATGAGGTGAGGTATGGAGCTGATATGTTTTATAACGACGTTCAATCCAATGCATTCTCAACAAACATTATTAACCTTCAAGAAACAAGCTTGGATACGCGTTACCCGGATGGAGGTTCAGATATGTTGTCATTTGCTGTTTATGTCACAGATAATATTGAATTCAATAACAAGACCATTCTTAATTTGGGCGTTCGTTCTTCACAGGTCAGATTGAATGCTGAGTTTATTGATAAAACATTTTTTCCATTCCCATTTAATTCTATTAGACAAAGGAATTCATCTGTAAATGGTAATCTTGGTCTGATCTATATGCCTAATGATTATTCTCGATACACGATTTCTGCAGCTACAGGGTTTAGAGCACCTAATGTAGACGATGTTTCAAAAGTTTTTGAATCTGTTCCTGGTAAGGTTATCGTTCCAAATCCAGATTTAAAACCAGAATATTCGTATAATCTAGAATTGGGTTCTGAAATAAAGCTATTTGAGAATATAAAGTTTTCTACAAATGTGTTTGGTACGTTTTTAACTAATGCATTGACCGTTCAAAACTTGGAAGGTCAGGATTCTATTTTATATGAAGGAACTTACAGCCAAGTAATTACCACTACCAATGCAAATCGAGCTTTTGTATGTGGTGTTGAAGGAGTACTGAGTGGAACAATTGGAAAGTCTTTGAACGTCTATTCTACTATTAATTATACTTACGGAAGAATTTTAACAGATAGTATTCCATATCCATTAGATCACATTCCACCATTGTTTGGTAAAGTAAGTGTGAAATACCAATGGAAAAAAATAGCTCCTGAACTTTTCGTAAACTATTCTGGTTGGAAACGATTAAAAGACTATAATCTTGTAGGAGAGGATAATTATTCTTTCGCCTTACCTGAAGGCATGCCGAGTTGGTATACTTTAAATTTTAGAATTCATTTTGCTTTCTCGAAAAACATCTCTTTTCAGGTGGCTTGTGAAAATATACTGGATAAGAATTACAGGAAATTTGCTTCAAATATTTCATCTCCTGGTCGTAATTTCATATTGACTCTTAGAGGAAGATTTTAAGGGGTTTTCGAGGTGAAATACTTGCCTTCAGATTCAATAAAGAAAAATGTTTTGACCTTTTTATTTTGCTTGTTTATTATAGGTTCATAGGTCAAAAGATCAATTTTTTCGGGAAGTTTATCAATTTCTCCTTCATTGATAATGATGTCTTTTACTACGTTTCTTCCATCTTTAAAACTGAAAACATAGGCTTCCTCATTTGGAGTGCCTAAGCCATCAAAATTGGTCCATTCAAACACAAGTTTAGGGAATTTATTAATTATAAAATACACCTCTTTAAAGCTTGAATTTCTTATTCTAAAGTCAATTAAAATGTCTTTGAAATCGATAGAGGTAATGTTCTCAAAAGAAACTTTTAATGGTAAAAGGGGCGAGGAGGGTACGACCAAAGGAGAGGATAATGTATTTGATTTTCCATCAAATAGAAAAAATGCGTTAAAAGGCCCCATGAATCCAATCTTTTCTGCCTTTATAGAGTTTTCCGATTCCTCAGCTTTTAGTTTTGCATATGCCAAACGGTTTATGGTAATGACTGCATCTATAATCGAGTCACCATTTAAATGTTCTTTGTAGATCTCATATGAATATTTTTCATTTTCGTTAATGAACAAGGTCTTTTTAAAGTGATTGTGTAAGGTTGTATCAACATGATTGTTTGTAGTATCTAGCATATAAATGTTAGTTGCGGAGCTTTGGACGATTTCATTACCGAATATATCAGTATTTGAATCTTTAATCTTCTCCTTTGTTTCTGTTTTGCATCCAATCAAAGCAATCACAAGAAATAAATAAGACATTAATTTCATTTGATAAATATACTTACTATTCGTTATTCTAGATCATCATCGTCGTAACGAATACCGTAAATTAAACTTATATTATTGTAAAAATGTAGAGCGCATCAATTTTAATTTTGAAACCTTGGAATGATTCTTGCGTTATACTTAGCAATAAAAATTTGGTTATGAAAACGAACATTCAAACGCTAAGAACAAATAAGGTAAGAAAAGCACAGCTTAAATTATCTAAGCATAGAGAATTAGGAACGGATAGTCCTATTGATATTCATGAGGTAGCTTCATTAATGGATATGGTAAAAAACAGAAGTAATGTTGAAAACGACTCGCTGATGTTTTCGATTCATATGAATTAATGGTCAATTACTCCAGATCCCATTAGTACATCATCTTTGTACCAAGCTGCAAACTGTCCGGGGCTAATTGCAGATTGCATATTTTCAAATAAAATATACCATTCACCTTTCTTCTTGATTAAACTCCCTTGTTGAAGGGTTTGTCTATATCGAATTCGAATTAAATAGGTTTCTTCATTTAAATCACATTCTTGATTTATCCAATTGATAGAGCTTTTCTTAAGCTTTAAAGCATATTTATTTAATCCTGGGTGCATTTTGGTTTGCCCAGTGTATACAAGGTTTTTAATTGTATCTATGGCAATGACAAAGCTTGGTTCTGGTCTACCTCCAACATGCAATCCTTTTCTTTGCCCAATCGTATAAAAGTGGGCACCGTTGTGTCGAGTTACTTTACTTCCGTCAGTCGGTGTGTAATTAAAAGGAGCGGCAAGTTGCTCTATGTTTGCAGAACGAACATTAAGACTTTGATATTTTTTAAATTGTACATGATCTTCCGGGATTTCTATAATATCACCCTCTTTTGTTTTAAGCTGTTGTTGAAGGAATTCAGGTAATTTAATCTTTCCAACAAAACACAAACCTTGAGAATCTTTCTTGTCAGCAGTAACTAAGCCTTCTTTTCGGGCAATGTTTCGCACCTCTATTTTCTCGAGATGTCCTATAGGAAAAAGAACTTTCGAAAGTTGCTTCTGCGTGATTTGGCATAAGAAATAGGATTGGTCTTTAGAATTATCTGCGCCTGAAACGAGATCAAATGTTCCTTGATCACCTTGTTTTTTTTGACAATAATGTCCTGTTGCCACGTAGTCTGCTCCCAGTTCCATGGCTGCTTTCATAAACACGTCGAATTTAATTTCTCTATTACAAAGCACATCCGGATTGGGTGTTCTTCCTTTTTCATATTCAGCAAACATATAGTTCACAATACGTTCTTTATATTCTTTGCTTAAATCAATAACCTGAAAAGGTATCCCAAGTTTATCCGCAACCAAAAGAGCATCATTTGAATCATCGATCCATGGACACTCATCAGATATGGTTACTGATTCATCATGCCAGTTTTTCATAAACATTCCGATAACCTCATACCCTTGCTCTAAAAGTAAGTGAGCGGCAACACTTGAATCAACACCTCCCGAAAGACCAACTACAACACGTTTCATGGTACAAAAATAGGGGTATTTTACTTATTAAGAAGATTTGCTTCTTTGCTGTGTTTGCTTTGATTCAAATAAATCTATTCAAAAAGCTGTTTTATATATAAGCGATCTATTCTTGATATGACTTAGATGTATTTCCATTGTTCCAAACCTCTATAATAATTCCTCTGTAATTTGTATCAACATCCTGACCAATTAGATTTGTTCTTTTTATGATAAATTCATTTTGATTTGTAAAATGAATAGGTATTATGTTAAAATATTCTGTTGTTCCATCGAAATCAGTTTGTGATAGCTTGTAGTATGCAGTTCCTTTACTTATGATGGTTTGAGGAATCGATATATCGTTGAATTTATAGTTTATCTGCTCTGTAGAATTTATGGCTCCGGGTATTTTTGAGATAGAAGACCAATCCATTCCATCTTCAGACCTCCATATTGTGAAATGAGAATTGTTGTTTTCTGAAGATGTTGACCAACTTAATTCCACTTCGGGATGTGAAGTTCTTTCAATTAATTCAGCTGAAAAATTATTTAAAGTAATTGGTAGGGGGTTAAAGTCAAAATGACCAAACTTTATGTTAGGGCTATATTTATCTCTCGTTCCGGTGCCACTAGGATATGAATTATCAGAGTACTTATACCAGCTTACATATTTATTTTCATATTGGCAATAAGCAGATCCAAATCCTGAATCCCATTCGCCATCATGATTTTCTATGATAACCAATAAATTGTCTACACCGTTGTAATAAAATGTAGAGGTAAATGGAATTCTTACCCAACCATTTGATGAAACGGTAAGATCATAGAGTTCAACACAAGTAGTTAAATCTGTATAGTTAATATTAGTTAGGTCAACTCTGGTATTGCTTTGGAATATTTCATCTGTGGTATGAGCCAGCTTAATGGTTACACCATTGAATTTGTAGTCATTAGCATAGCCAAATAATTCAAATGATATTTCGAACATTTCTTTTCCAGTTGGTCCCAAATCACTTTGGTTATAGATGAACATGTTGTGAGAATAGTCATACAATCCATAAAGCGGATACCAGTTATAGCTGGATGAACCATTGCCAACTGTAAGATAACTCTGCCCGAATGCTAATTGTGGAAAATAAAATAATAATAGGAGCCATTTTTTCATGGCACAAAAATATTTTCTATAGGATTAAAAAAATATGACTTTTGTCAGTTCTTACTAATTAATTGAATGTATTTTACAGTTTTGAGATATTAAGCATGCAATTCATTCCATCTATAGCAGCTGAAACAATTCCTCCAGCATATCCAGCGCCTTCTGCACACGGATATAAATTTAAGATGTCAATATGGTGATATTTTTCTTTATCTCTTGGTATAAGAATAGGAGAGGAGGTACGGGATTCAGGAGCATGTAGTACGGCGTCATTTGTTATGAATCCAGGGATTTTTTTGTCAAACTCAATAAAACCTTTTCTTAAACGGTCACATATGAATGAAGGGAAAAGGTCATCCATTTTAATGCTTTTAATACCAGGTTGATATGAAGATCTTGGAAATTCAGTACTTTTTTTGTTTTGGATAAAATCCAATAAACACTGGGCTGGAACTTTTTGGTTTTTCCCAGCAAGCTCCCAAGCTTTTTGTTCAATTTTCTTTTGAAAATTCAAGCAGGTAAAGGGTGAGCCTGAATGATCAATATCTTCTGGATTAACAGATACTACGATACCTGAGTTAGAATAAGGGTTGTTTCTCTTGCTCGGAGACCATCCATTAGTGACAACTTCGTTGTTGCCCGTTGCACAAGGTGCGATGATGCCTCCTGGACACATACAAAATGAATATACTCCTTTTTCGTTGACTTGGGTAGCTAGTTTGTATGTAGCTGGAGGAAGGAATTCGTCATTCAATTGTCCATACTGCGCTTGGTCGATGAAATCTTGTGTATGTTCAACCCTCACGCCAAGAGCGAATGATTTTGCCGTTAAACGAATGCCTTTGGCGTCTAACAAATGGTATATATCTCTTGCCGAGTGTCCGGTAGCTAATATAAGATTCGATATGGGTAGCGTAATTTGATCGTTAATGATGATATCCTTAATGATTCCTTCGCTAATGTTTAGGTCTGTCAATTTACTATTAAAATGAATTTCACCTCCACATGAAATTATTTCTTCATTAATTAAGCTAATGATTTGTGGCAATTTATTAGTGCCAATATGAGGATGAGCATCAACAAGAATATCTTTGTTGGCACCAAATTGAACCAAAAGATTTAGAATTTCACGCACATCTCCTCTTTTCTTTGATCGCGTATATAGTTTACCATCAGAATAAGTACCGGCTCCGCCTTCACCAAAACAGTAATTGCTTTCAGCATTTACAATACCTTCCTTATTTAATTTGGCCAAGTCTCTTCTTCTGTCCCTTACATTTTTCCCCCGTTCGTAAATGATGGGTTTAAAACCACATTTCAAAGCATAAAGTGCAGCGAACATGCCGGCAGGACCCATTCCAATAATATGTACGCATTTGTTTGTATGTGGAGCTTTAAATTCGGTAATTGATTTTTTTTCGATAGGATGCTCTGTAGAAACAAGAAACCTACAATTTATTTTTACGTTTTTCTTTCTTGCATCAACACTTCGTTTGTGCCATTCAAAATAAATCTTATCCTCTATATTGAGATTTAAAAGTGATTTTATTTTACTGGAGATGAAATCATCATCTTTTGCCTGTCTTGGAGAGCATTGAAAACTTATTTCTTTCATTAGGATTCAAAAATAATTGAAACCCACCAACCTTTGTTGTAAAGCTGGTCGACAGGTTTAGCAACTGGTGAAAAATCTTGAATAAAACTATTTTGAAAACCATGAGAATATTTTAACTCCACGGCAAATTTAAAAAATGGTGCAAAGAATTCTACACCAGCACCAAGCTGCCCTTGGATATCATATCTATTTAATTTAATAAATGGATCGATATAATTTTGTGATGCATCTTGCTGAGATTGTAAATCTATGCAATATTGTCCTCCAAATAAGGCATAGGCAGTAAAATTATTGAATCTTTTGGTTTTGAAAATAAAAGTAAGAGGGATGTTAAGACAAGTAGAATTAATGCGTTCTTCACTTATGCCGTTTTTGAAATTGGAGCTGTCTAAACTTCTGTATTCAAGCACTCGTTCTTGGAAAGAAAGAGTAGGCATTAGCCGAAGTCGAAGAACTGGAGTGCCCAGCTTTAGAGAAGTCAATATCCCCAATTGGCCACCTGGTTGTGATTTGTTTATAATTGATACCAATCCATAACTTTCATATGCATCTTCAAGCTGAAATACGGTGAAATCAGAAGAGTTTATACCCAGTGTAAAACCAAACGAAAATGCTTTTTTGTCAAAGTTTTTCATTCTTGGCTGCTTCATTTTCTGTGAAAATGAAATGAATGTAAACACTAAAAAAGCAAATAAAAGGAGTGATCTCATTGATACAATAACGTGAAGTGTTCTTCTATGTTGTATGATTATTTAATTCCTGTATATATTGTCGCAATACCACCTGATACAATGGTTGACTTAACATTTTTATATTTGAGGTTTTTCAAAATGTTTTCGAAGTCATGTCCTTCAGGAAATGCCTCTACGCTTTCGGGTAAATAAGCATATGCTTTTTCGTCTTTTGAAATGCGCTTACCCAATACAGGAATGATGTATTTAGAATAAAAATTAAAGCTTTGTTTGACGGGGAACTTTTTCGGTTTAGAAAACTCTAATATCACAGCTTTACCTCCTGGCCTTAAAACCCTCAGCATTTCAGAAAGTCCCTTATTTAGGTTTTCAAAGTTTCTAACTCCAAACCCCACAGTTAATCCATCGAAATAATTGCTTTCAAAGGGAAGGTCTTCAGAGTCTGCTTGCGTCATGGTTATGATATGATCAATCTTTTTTTTACGCATTTTGGCTCTACCTACATCAAGCATTCCATTGGAAATATCTATTCCAATGATTTCATCAGGATGAAGTTTCATATTGGCAATAGCGAAATCTCCTGTTCCCGTTGCAATATCCAATATTCTTTTTGGGTTCAAAGACTTGAGTTCTTTAACTGCTTTCCTTCTCCAAATCCGATCAATTCCGAGAGAAAGAAAATGGTTTAAAAAATCATATTTAACAGAAATATTGTCAAACATTTGTTCGACCTCCTCTTTTTTTGATTTTTCAGTGTTGTATGGCTTAACCGTTTTTTGTGACATAGTTAATAAACAAATTTAAACTAAAGTAGTTCTTTTACTTCTTTAAGTAAATCATTGTGAATCACACTTACAACCCCGGGTTTTTCACAAACCATACCGCCTGCAATGTTTGATATTTTTGCGATTTGTTGGACTGAAGCTCCACAAATATAGCACAGTGTAGCGGTTGCTATAACTGTATCTCCAGCTCCAGAAACATCAGTGATTTCTCGAGCATGTGCTTTTGCATAAGAAGAGGTATTCTCGTCTGTTGCATAAATGCCATGTTCGGAAAGCGTAATAAGTGATAATTGATGTGGTATTTTCTTTCTAAGCTGCTCAACCGCATTTTCGAAATCGGTTTTATTTTTAGAAAGATCAAATTCGACATTCAAACCTTCTTTTAGTTCTTTGAGGTTTGGTTTGAAAATGGTGATACCGCCGTATTCATAAAAATTTTCTTTTTTAGGATCTGCTGTTATTGGGATATTGTTGTTCTTGGCCAATTCAATGAATAAATGAATAATGTGTTTTGATAAAACACCTTTATTGTAATCTTCAAGTATTATGGCATCAACACCATCTTTAATGATTCGTTCAACACTCGAACACAATCTCTTTACTATCTCACTTGAGATAGGAGAGGTGTCTTCAGAGTCAATTCTAAGTAATTGCTGTTTGGATGAGATGACTCTTGTTTTTACGGTAGTTTTTCTTTTTCCACTTACGATAACACCTTCGGTTGAAATTCCTCTTTTCTCAAACAGGTCAATCAACTCTTGCCCTTCTGGGTCAGATCCTACAACTGATGCAACAATCGGTTTTGCTCCTAGATTTAGAATGTTTAATGCAACATTACCTGCTCCTCCAATTCTACTTTCTTTTTTGTCAAGTGAGATAATGGGAACTGGTGCTTCTGGGCTAATCCGCGTAACCTTACCTAAAACATAGGCATCCAACATGATGTCCCCAATGATGAGGATTTTTTTTTCTTTAAAACTATTAAATAAGTTTTCGTATTCCACTTAATTCAATTTTGACAATGCCTCTTTAATTCTACGCATTGCTTTAACAAGGGTTTCCTCGGAAGCCGCATATGATATTCTAAAACAATTTGGATCTCCAAAAGCATCTCCAGAAACAACAGCGACTAAGCAATCCTCCAATAGATACATGCACAAATCACTTGCATTATTAATTATTGTTTTTTCATTCGATTTTCCGAAATAATAGGAACAATCAGGAAAGACATAAAAAGCGCCTCCAGGATTATTCGTTTTTATACCTGGGATATCATTCAAGCATTCTAACACTAAGGTTCTTCTGTTTCTAAACGCCGATATCATGTCTTTTAGTATAATCGGATCTGCATTCATTGCGGCAATGGCTGCTTTTTGAGAAATTGAGCAGGTTCCAGAGGTAAATTGACCCTGAACTTTACTACACGCATCTGCGATTTTTTGAGGCGCACCAATATAACCCAATCGCCATCCAGTCATTGCCCAAGCTTTTGAAACACCATTGACAGTTACTACTTGCTCATAAATGTCTTCAAATTGGGCCAAACTCTCATGTTTCCCTTCGAAGTTAATGTGCTCATATATTTCATCACAAAGTGCAACCACATTGGGATTTTTCTTTAATACATTCGCTAATCCCCTCAATTCTTCCTTTGAATATACTGAGCCAGTTGGATTACATGGTGTTGAAAATATCATCAGCTTTGTTCTAGAAGAAATGGCTTTAGATAGGTCTTCTCCAGTAATTTTGAAGTCTCTTTCTATACCTGCATTAACAAGAATAGGAATGCCTCCAGAAACCTTGACGATTTCTATGTAGGACACCCAATATGGAGCAGGAATAATAACCTCGTCTCCAGGATTAATTAAAGTCATTACAACATTAGCTATAGATTGTTTAGCTCCGGTAGAAACAACTATTTGATTTTTGGAGTAATCTAACTTATTGTCCCTTTTGAATTTATTAGATATGCTTTCCCTTAGGTCTTCATAACCAGGAACGGGCATGTATTTTGTAAAATTATTAACCATGGCCTCATTGGCAGCATCTTTAATGAAATCAGGCGTATTAAAGTCTGGTTCCCCGAGTGACAATGAAATCACGTCTTTGCCTTGGGATTTTAATTCACGACTTTTTCTTGACATGGCAATGGTTGCGGATTCTTCCATTGCTAACAAACGATCAGATAATTGGATCATAAAAATAATTTAGGCGCAAATTTAGTTAAAAAGCCATAAGTGGGATTGCATATTTTTATTATTCATCTAATAAATCAGGTCTTCGTGATTTTGTGCGTTCCATGGCTTGTTCTTCTCTCCATTTTTCGATTTTAGGAAAATTACCAGACAATAAAACCTCAGGTACTTTCCAGCCTCTAAATTCAGGTGGTCGTGTATAAACGGGGGGAGAGAGAAGATTATCTTGAAAGCTATCGGTTAGTGCGGATGTTTCATTATTCAAAACTCCTGGAAGTAATCTGATAATGGCGTCTGAAAGAACGGCTGCAGCAAGCTCCCCACCAGATAAAACATAAGACCCTATAGAGACCTCCTTGGTGATAAAATGTTCCCTGATTCTTTCATCAATTCCTTTGTAATGCCCACAAAGCATCATGAGATTGTTTTTTAATGACAGTTCGTTACATGCTTTTTGTTCAAGCATTTCGCCATCAGGAGTTAAATATATGACTTCGTCGTATGAACGTTCTGTTTTGAGTTTTTCTATTAATGTTACGATTGGTTCGATGCTCATAACCATTCCTGCACCACCACCATACTGATAGTCATCTATATTGTTGTGTTTGTCCGTTGAATAGTCACGAATATTATGGAGGTGTATCTCAACAAGACCCTTGTCTTGTGCTCTTTTTAATATTGAAGCAGAAAATGGCCCGTTTAAGAGCTCAGGAAGGACGGTAAGTATATCAATTCGCACATGTAAATTTAAGAAGAATTGGAATATGATGTCTTATTTAAATAGATGAGTGAACATCAAACCGATTCAAATAGTATTTATACTGAAATGTATTTTCTCATTTTCCGATACACATACTTGAAATTAGAAGAGTCTGCATAATTCGTATATTTAAGTTGTATTTTTTTTCTTTGAAGGTATTATTCACGTATTTTAGAATT
>CAJQPH010000223.1 GCA_905480165.1 uncultured Flavobacteriales bacterium | reverse complement strand
CGATACAATTGCGTCTCCAATAGTAATAAGGATTTCAGGAATAAAAGCTTTGTTCTGTTCATTAGGAATAGAATTAAGTGTTCGGTCAATACAGTTGACATACCCAGTATCACATAACCCTGAAGTATTTTCGTTTAATACCAGGACGTTTGTGTTTTTATTGAATTGAACAAGCTCGTTATTCAGCTCAGAACCTCCTGAGTTTTGACACAAAGAACGATCGTTTTTTTGCCATTAATGATTTTTATAAGTTCTCTAATAGGCCAAGAATGATTAACAGAAATGTTGTTTTCTTTGGTTATAAAACCATCGTCTACAATTGAAGTCTCGTATAAAGGCTCTTCGAGATGAATATTAAAATGTACGGGGCCTTTCGGTTCTTGATAAAGCGATTCCATTTTAGAATTACAATTCTCGATTGATGTATTCGGTAAAATATTCACATCTTCAAAAGATTCAAATGTTTTTACATGCTTTCCAAAGATTTCATCCTGCATAATGGTTTGTCCATGGCCTTTGTTTATTAAGTTTTTCGGACGGTCTGCAGATATTACCAATAGAGGTATTTTTCGATAATAGGCCTCAGTGATAGAAGGAAAGTAATTCACTACCGCAGACCCTGATGTACAGCAAACGGCGACAGCTTCGTTTAACACCTGTGCGATTCCTAAGGCAAAAAATCCAGCAACTCTTTCATCATGTATGATATGCGTTTTAAAAAAGGGGTCATTATCAAACGCTATGGCAAATGGTGCATTCCTGGAGCCTGGCGAAAATACGATATGACGAATCCCATGCGATTTACATTGCTTCACGATTTGTTGCACGATGGATTTATTACTCGTCTTCATGTTCACAAAACTAAAGTTTTTCTATAACGCTCATAAGGGTTTTACTTTTTGATTCTGTTTCTTCCCATTCATTTTCGGCTGTAGAGTCTTCAGTGTATCCTCCACCAACATATAGGAAAGCAGAATCCTTAAATATTTGGCAGCATCGTAAATTTACAAATAGCTGTGTAGTCTCATTACTAGTAATCCCAATAAAGCCAGTATATAAATCTCTAGAGTATCCGAGCTCATGACTTTCAATTTGATTAATGAGGGCAATGGATTCTGTTTTTGGGAGACCCGACACTGCAGGTGTTGGATGTAAGTTGCGGGCAATACTCAGAACGTTATGATTCTTGAGGTCAAAAGAGAAATCAGTTCTTAAATGAATCAAATTGCCAGCTTCACTATCGTATGGCCCTTGATTTTCTAGATTTTGGATTCCGCTTAGTTTAAGCGTTTCTGTGATGTATTCGCTTACCAAATTTTGTTCGTCATATTCCTTTTGTGTCCATGGAGATATCGCTTTTTTTTCTTTAGTTCCTGCCAAAGCCATGGTGAAGCCAGAACCTTTAAATGATTGCAACAATGTTTCAGGAGTCGCACCAATCCAAGTTCCTTCTGCTTCAGATGATATCAGATAAATGAATGCTTTTGGGTAGTTTTCACATAGGGTGTCAAATAGCTGAAGCGTTTTTTTTGAATCAAACTGAGTTTTTTTTATTCTAGAAAAAACGAATTTATTGAATGACTGCTCACGCAAAAACTCAATGATTCGGTTTCCATATAATAAGTAGGTTTCTTTTGAAATTACTTTTGGCTCGTCTTTAGAAAAATGTATTTGAAAAGTGCTTTCATAATCAGATTGATTAGGAGTGAAGACGTATTGTTTATTCTTGTTGAAATTACTGAATATAAAACCCTCCGTATGGTTTTCATCTTCACGAATCAGATTAAATTTTCCGACTCTTTTTTCAATGGAATCATTGGGTAATCGATATGCTAAAAAGTCTGACATTCTCTTTTTAAATGTCCACAATCATTACAGTTAATCTTCCCGTGCAAATTAGTTTTTCAGAGTCTTCTTGATGAATATCGACTTGCCACAAATGTGTTCGTTTTCCAGCATGGATGATTTTGCCTTTGGCAATGACATTCCCAGAACGAATACCTCCCACATGGTTTGCATTAATTTCGATACCTACAGGGTGCTGTTTTGTGATGTCTAGCAAAAGGGTTGAACCCATAGATCCAATACTTTCTATAAGTGCAGCACTTGCTCCTCCGTGCAAAAGCCCCATAGGTTGATGCGTTCGTTGATCTACTGGCATTCTGGATACGACATAATCATCTCCGAGCTCAATGCATTCGATACCCAATTGTTCCATTAGGGTATTTTTATTCATTGAATTGATTAAATCGAGAGGAACCTGTTTTAATTTTTTCATAACGCTTTAACAAATATAGTTCTTTACTTGTTTTGAATCCCTTCTAAATGTTTGATTTATAATGGAAAATATAGATTATTTCACAAGAGCCAAAAAAAAAGTTTGTCAGTTTTGAAAGTATTGCTACTTTTGGCGCGGAGAATTGGCAGAGTGGTCGATTGCGGTAGTCTTGAAAACTATTGTACCGAGAGGTACCGGGGGTTCGAATCCCTCATTCTCCGCCAGAAAAAGGAGTCTTGCATAGCAAGGCTCTTTTTTTGTTTAAGAAAATGGGATGAGAACGCTCGTGTTCGAACCGGAACGCAGTGAAGCTCATCAAACTTTCACAAAGTGAAACGGTTTGATAATCCCTCATTCTCCGCCAGAAAAAGGAGACTTGCATAGCAAGGCTCCTTTTTTTTGTTTAAGGAAATGGGATGAGAACTCCCGGGTTCGAACCGGAGATATTGTTGGGCATTTGAACTCAACGAAATTAATTTCACATTGAATTAGACTCTCTTCCCAAGCTCAATCACTTCAAGATCATGAATTTTATCGTCTGTTATACAAAACCTCAGGAGCGTCTTTACTTTATGAAATCCTTTGTACCCGCAGGCGCCTGGATTCATCCAAAGCATATTGAAGCGTTGATCCATTTTGATAAGCGTGATATGAGAATGTCCACAAACAAATAGGGCAGGAGCCCCATTTTTTTGAAGCTCCTCAAAGGCAGGTTTGGAGTAGCGTTCAGGCTTGCCGCCAATGTGGGTAATTAATACTTCAACTTCATCAATCTTGAAACGTAAAAACTCTTCACACTCTTGACGTATTTCATGGTTGTCAATGTTTCCCCATACAGCACGTGTAAGTTTGAACGCTTTTAGCTCATCTAAAACCTCCATGGATCCGATATCACCTGCATGCCAAATTTCATCAACTTCAGCAAAATATTTTTTGATTTTTGGGTCGAGATAACCGTGGGTATCAGAAAGGAGTCCTATTTTTTTCATTTCTAATCAATCTTCATCCTTGTCATTGGATTCTTCACTCAATTGTTGCTGATACATGTCAAAATAGAAGCCCTTGTTCTTTAGAAGTGATTCATGACTTCCTTCTTCAATCATTTCGCCTTGATCAATCACTATGATCTTTTCCGCATTTCTTATGGTCGAAATTCTGTGGCTCACAATCACTGTCGTTTGATCACTTGATTTTTCTTGTAAGCGTTCGAGTATTCGATTTTCAGTTTCCGTATCAACAGCAGACAAGCAATCATCTAATATTAATATTTTAGGGTTCCTCAGTAAGGCACGTGCTATACTAATTCGTTGTTTTTGTCCACCGCTAAGGTTTACACCACGTTCACCGAGTATCGTGTCGAAATCGTCTTCAAATGAGAGGATTGTATCGTAAATATCAGCAGTTACACAGCACACTTTTAGCTCAACATCTGTTGCAGAATTGTTATTGGCTCCAAATAGGATGTTGTTTTTGATGGTGTCTGAAAACAAGAATACCTCTTGGGGAACGATTCCAACCTTGTTTCTAAATAGCTCCAAATTCATATTCTTTAGATCCGTCGAATCATAGGATACCTGTCCAGAATTTGGATCTAGTTGTCTTAAGAGAAGGGCAAGAATCGTAGACTTGCCACTTCCCGTTTTTCCAATAATCGCAAATGTTTCTCCTTTCTTTATTGTAAATGAAAGCTTGTTTAATGCTTTAATTCCAGTATTCTTATAGGTAAATGAAACCTCATTGAATGTTACCTCATTTTGAAATGAAAAGCTTTTTTGATCTTCATTTGATTTTATCTCTGGTTTCACCTCGAGAAATTCATTAATTCGTTGTTGAGATGCTGCCGCTCTTTGAATAAGGGAAGTAACCCAACCTATACTTGCAAATGGCCAAGTTAAGTTATTGACAAAGAAAATAAATGCAACAATCCCACCTAAAGATATTTCATTGTTGAAGGACATGTTTCCTCCAAGGTAAATCGATAGGATAGTACTCAATCCAATAAGAAAAAGAATCGTTGGTATAAACAAGGCGTTCACAAAAACCAGCTTCATGCTTTTGTTTTTATAATTATCGGAAGACTGGTTGAATTTTTTTTCTGTGGAGTTTTGTTGGCCGTAAGCTTTGATTACTCTTATACCAGCGAAGCTTTCTTGTGCTATTGTAGAGAGTAGAGACTGTTCTTCTTGAACTTTTTTACTCAGGAAATTCATTTTCGCTGAAACTTTATAAATCAAGTAGGACATGATTGGAAGAGGGATCAAAACAAAGGCAGTGAGCGACGGTGATATTTTAATCATTTGATAAACCACCAAAGTGAATAACACAACAAGGTTAATACATGATTCCAGGTCCTAAGTACATACGAACATGACTCACGTCTTCTGAAATTCGATTCATCAGGTCTCCAGTTCTGTGTTTTTTATAAAAAGACATGTCAAGCTTTTGGTATTGATCGTAAATTTCATTTTTTAGATCAAATTCTATATGTCTAGACATCACTATTATGGTTTGTCTCATTAGAAATAAAAAGAAACCTTTGCAAAGGGATAAAAACATATAAAACCCACCTATTTGCAACGAAACCCAAAGTGCATCATTGACGGATTTGATTTGCACATTTTGCATTAAGGAATCTATGGT